>NZ_SGTX01000020.1:0-45707 GCF_005435025.1 Halorubrum sp. CGM4_25_10-8A
ATCGACCGCGCTCACCGCGTCGGTACGCACGGCAACACCGCGTTCGCGCTCGCCGGCGTGCTCGACTACGCGCGGGTCGTCGGCGACGCCGACCTCGAACGCGAGGCCGCGGCTGCGGCGCGCCGCCCCTACGCGGACGACCCCGCCGCGGTCGTCGGCGCGCGGGTCGTCCCACAGGTCGAGTTCGGCGGCGAGCCGGAGCAGCCACGCCCAGCCGTACGGCTCCTCGAAGCCGGGGTTCTCGTCGAGGTACGCGACCTCGCTCGCGACGCTCTCGGGAGCCAGTCGCTCGTCGATCCCGGCAGCGATATCGGCCTCGTCCGGGTGGTGCGGAACGAGCCGCAGCGCGCGGACGAGCGCCCAGTGGCTGTGGACCGCCGAGTGCCAGTCGAAGCAGCCGTAGAAGACGGGGTGGTCCTCCGACGGGGGCGGCGGCGCCTCCGGCCCCTCGACGGCGCCCCGATAGTGGGGGTACTCGGTCTCGACACCGTCGAGCGGGTGGGCGGCGAGCGCGGTCGCGACCGCGTCGTCGAGCGCGTCCGCCCGCCCGGATCGGAGCGCGTCCGGCGACAACTCCTCGAAGGCGTTCATGCCGGTCGGTCGGCGGGGCGCCTGTTCAATCGGTCGGTCGGGTGCGGACCGGTCGCACGCGGCTCGGGAGCGGGAGGGAACGACTCGCGCCGCGGCGCTCCGGCGGCCCGGTCACGCGGGGTTCTTCCGCGTCAGGTCGCTGCCGCAGATCGGACACCGCTCCTTGTTCTCGTCGAAGGTGCGGTTGCAGCCGACGCACTGGAAGCGCCACTCGCGCTCCTCGGTGATCCCATCGCGCTCGATGGGCTCGACCGGGAGGTCGAGCCGCTCGGCGACGTTCTGCATCGCGTAGTCGTCGGTGACGAGCGTCCCGTGAAGCTCCAGCGCGGTCGCGATGAGCCGGATGTCGGTGTCGGACAGCTCAGCGGCGTCGCCCGACCCCTTCGCGGCCCGGCGGACTCGGTCGACCGCCTCGGGCGCCGGGACGTGAACGGTCATCCCGGAGCCCTCCATCGCGTCGAACCGGAGCGCGACCTCGCCTGTCAGTTCGTCGTGGACCGCCGGGATGGAGACCACGTCCTCGTCGGTCGTGTACTCGTGGATGAACGCGGACGAGTCGAGGACCTGCATCAGCGGGCGACGACGATGTAGTCTTTCACCGCCTGTACGTTCGCGACCGGGACCCGGAGCCGCCCCATCTCGTCGACGTCGAAGTCGACGCGCTCGCTCCTGAGCTGCTCGTGCGGGCTGACGAGCAGGTGGTTCAGCTCGCCGGACTCAAGGTTCATCGTGATGTTGTACAGGTCCCCGAGCTCCGTGCCGTCGGCGCTCATCACCGCCTTCCCGGAGAGGTTCTCCGCGAGGATGTCGACCATACCCGCACGGTCCCGGGCGACGGTCTTAAACGCCACGGGCCGTCCGACGGGCGACCGACGCGGACGGGCTCGGCGCCGGGCGCTCGGTGACTGGGCACCGGTTTCGCCGCCGCGGATCACCGCGGCGTTTTGAAAGGCTTAACTGACGGCCGGAACGAATGGTGGCTATAACCTTCTCGGGGCGATCACATATGACCGACCACACACACGCGGACACCCTGCGAACCCCCATCGTCGCCGTGCTGGGTCACGTCGACCACGGCAAGACGAGCCTGCTCGACACGATCCGCGGCTCCGCCGTCAGCGAGGGCGAGGCCGGCGCGATCACCCAACACATCGGGGCGACGGACATCCCGCTCGACACCATCTCCGGCATGGCGGGCGAGCTGATCGACCCGTCCGACTTCGACCTCCCCGGCCTGCTGTTCATCGACACGCCGGGCCACCACTCCTTCTCGACGCTGCGCGCCCGCGGCGGCGCGCTCGCCGACATCGCGGTGCTCGTCGTCGACGTCAACGACGGCTTCCAGCCGCAGACGGAGGAGGCGATAGACATCCTCCGGCGGACGGGGACGCCGTTCGTCGTCGCGGCCAACAAGGCCGACACGACGCCGGGGTGGAACCCGCAGGACGGCGAACCGATCCAGAAGAGCATGGAGGAGCAGTCGGAGCGCGCGAAGTCCATGCTCGACGAGAACCTCTACGAGATTATCGGCCAGCTGTCCGACGCCGGCTTCTCCGCCGACCTCTACTGGCGCGTCCAGGACTTCCAGAAGAACATCGGCGTCGTCCCGCTCTCGGCGCTCACCGGCGAGGGCGTCCCGGACCTCCTGACGGTCCTCATGGGTCTCTCCCAGCGGTTCATGAAAGAGGAGATGGCGATCGACGTCACGGGGCCCGGCGAGGGGACGGTCCTCGAAGTGAAAGACGAGCGGGGGTTCGGCGCGACCGTCGACACCGTCGTCTACGACGGCGTGATCCGGAACGGCGACACCATCGTGGTCGGCGGACAGAACGAGCCGATCGTCACCGAGATCCGCGCGCTGCTCCGTCCGCGGCCGCTCGCGGAGATCCGCACCGAGAAGGAGTTCGAGAAGGTCGGCGAGATCGGCGCCGCGGCCGGCGTGAAGATCGCCGCGCCCGACCTCGACCAGGCGATGGCGGGCGCGCCGGTCCGGGTCGTCCGCGACCGCACCGCCGATCAGGTCATCGAGGAAGTGAAGGCCGAACTCGCCGAGATAGAGGTCGAGACCGCCGACAACGGCGTCGTCGTCAAGGCGGACACGCTCGGCTCGCTGGAGGCGATGGCGAACGCCCTCCGCGAGGCGGAGGTCCCGATCCTGCGCGCCGAGGTCGGCGACATCGCGCCGCGCGACATCGCGGTCGCCGAGACGGCGAACCAAGACGAACACAAGGCGATCCTCGGGTTCAACGTCGACCTCCTCAAGAACGCGGAGTCGGACTTAGAGAACGCGGACGTGAAGCTGTTCAAAAACGAGGTCATCTACCAGCTGGTCGAAGACTACGAGCGCTACGTCGAGGAAAAGCAGCGCGCGCAACAGGAGACGGTGCTGGACAAAGTGGTCCGTCCGGCCCGCTTCCGCATCCTCCCCGACCACACGTTCCGGCAGAACGACCCCGCGGTCGTCGGCGTCGAGATCATCTCCGGCACGCTCCAGAACAACCGCAACGTCGGCTACTTCGAGGGCAACGAGTTCGAGCGCGTCGGCGACCTCTCCGGGATCCAGAAACAGGGCGACGACGTCGACGAGGCTCGCGCCGGCGAGCGCGTCAGCATCGCTATCGACGGCCCGACCGTCGGCCGCGGCATCGAGGAGGGCGACACCCTCTGGACCGAGGTGCCAGAGAAGCACGCGAAGATCCTCGAACAGGAATTAAAAGAGGAGATCACCGCAGACGAGCGCGAGGCCCTCCAAGGCTACTTGGAGACGCGCCGGAAGCGCGACCCCTTCTGGGGGAAGTGACTCCGACAAGACTCTTGTAATCGGCGTCGCCACGTCTGCCTATGGTCTCCCGAGAGAACGCGGTCATCCTCCTGTTCATGGCGGCCGGCTTGGCGCTGGCGTACGGCGGTCGCGTCGCGACGGGCCTGAGCGACACCGTCCTGATCGGCGTGCTGATACTGGTCGGCGTCGTGGCGCCGCAGGCGGTGATTGGCTACCTCGACGCCGAGAACTCGGGGTGACGCGGCCCCGTCCCCTCCGAGCGCACCCGTCGATCGCGTGTCGCCGTTATGTGCGTCGAGCCCGTAACGGGGGTATGGAGACGACCGTGATCGAACACGACGGCGCGATGCTCGCGCGGCTGGAGGGCGACGACCGGGTGTTCGAGGTGCGCTTCGACGCGCTCGAACCGACCGACGTGACGCTGCGGTTCCGCCGCGGCGGCGAGCGCGTCGGGAGCGTCTACAACGACGACGGCACGAAGCGAACGATGGCGCGCCTCACGACCGCTCGCGAGGGGACCGACTTCATCGGCGTCGAGGTGCCGAAGGAGTTCGTCGCCGAGGTCCTGGACACGGCGCTTGAAACGGGCCGCGTCACCGACGAGACCGCAGCCGAGGGGTATCGACTCCGGGTGCTCTGAGCCGACGCGCCGCGCCCCCGGAGTCAGGCGTACAACAGGATGATCACCGCGACGAACGCCAACTCGCCGCCGACGAGCAGCGCGGCCAACAGCCAGGCCTTGTAGGTCCACAGCCACTCGCGGGCGTCCGCGAACCGGCTCCCGCCGTCCGCCTCCGAAGCGGCGCGGTACGCGGCGTCGACCCGCCAGCCCGTCTCCGAGTCGTACGTCGCTGGCACGCGGGTGCCGACGAGCTCGTCGACGTCGAGCGGCGAAACGCCCGCGGCGTCCAGAAATCCGAGGAATTCCTCGGACTCCTGAAGCGATCCGTCGCGGGGCGCGTCGAACCGCTCGGTGTGCGTGGCGTCGCCGTGCGGCGGACGCATCTCGACGACCACTCGGTCGCCGACCGAGCGTACCCGAGTGACGATCAGCGCGTTCTCCTCGTCGTTGAGGTACGCCTCGCGGAGCCGGCGCTTCACCTCCTCGTTGACGCCGGCGTCGTCGAGGTCGTCGGGGAGGGTCTCGGAGTCGGGGAACGCGTCGGCGTCCGCGTTGTCAGCGCCTTCGCGGTCGGCGGTCGTCGAGACGCTCTCGTCACCGCCGGATCGGTCCGCCATCGACCCGTGATTGGCGACGCGCTCTGATAAGGTCACGGCCGCTCCCCGAACGCGATACGTGACTGTCGTCGCTACGAGCGACCCCCTGACCGAGCATAGCGAAGCCCCGGCCGCTCGGCGATGCGCGGTCACCGACCCGAGCACGACCGCCGAAGCCCCGGCCGCGCGCCTCACGCCTCCCCAGCCTCGTCGCTGGCGCCGGCGGCGCCAGCGACTCCCTCGCGCGTGCGGCTCGGCCGCGAGGCGGCCTCGCAGGCACGCGCCACCGCACCTCGACTGTCAGCCGCTCACTGGAGCCGGTAGCGTAAGATCGCGGCGATACCGCCGAGGTTGGCGAGCTGCTCGCCCGGCGCGAACTCCGAAGAGAAGACGACCACGTCGCCGCCCTGCTGCTCGACCGACTCGATCACCGCGTTCACGTCGATCTCCCAGTCGCCGTCCCCCTGCCGCTCCGTGCGGAGGCGCTCGTCGACGACGAGCAGCGTCTCGACCGCGCCGAACTCGGCGGCCTCGGCGGTGTCGTCCGGGCCGTACGTCGCCTTCTCGCCCGTCGCGATGTTCTCGGTCAGCTCGTCGATGAGGCTCGCCTCCTTCGAGATGCGGGTCTCCTTCTGGACCTCGTCGACCGCGCCGCGCTTGAGCACCTCGTGGACGCCGCGGTCGCCGGCCGCGGAGGTGTCGACGGTGGTGATCCGGTCGGAGAGGTCGCGGAACTCCTCGTCGACGTAGTCGCGGGCGTCGTTCTTCGTGAAGCCGGGCCCGGCCAAGATTACGGCGTCGGCGTCGAGGTGCGCGAGCGCCTCGCCGAGTTCCGCGAACAGCTCCTCGCGGGGGCGAGAGAACTCGCCTTTGCCGGTCGGCTTCGTGAACGAGGCGTACTCCTCCGTGCCGTACTGCTGGACCGTGTGGACGTACGCCGCGCCCTCTTCCACGGTCGCGATGGCCACGTCGGGGTTCTCCGCGGCCTCGGTGGCCTCCTCCAACCGCTCCGTCTGGTCGGGCTTGAAGTGCTTCTCGACGGTTATCTCGTCGTGCTCCTCGACGTTGAGCGTGTGGTGGGCGTTGAGCTGGTCCTCCCGCGAGCAGCCGACGATGACGCCCGAGACGCGGAGGCGGTTGGCGAACCGCGCGAACTCCACGTCCTCCACCTGAAGGGTGACGAAGATGTGTTCGCGTTGCCCGCCGGTGTCCCGCATCTGGTCGTCGTTCCGCTGGATACGTCTGGTGGTGTCGCCCTCGACGAGGTCCCCGGGTTCGAGGACGTGCGCGAGGTGCCAGAGGTCGTCCACGTTCTCGGGGACCAGCGTGAGCCGTTCCCGGCCCTCTTCGCCGTACCCCCGCTCGGAGATGCGCATGTCCGAGCGTTCGCTCGGGACCGTATCAACTCTTGTCTTCCGCGTCGGAGAGCCGCGGCCCCCACACGAAGCCGCCGTCCGGGCCGGCGGCGTCTGGCTCGTCGGCGTCCGTCCCGTCCGGTTCGGCGGCGTCCGCGTTGACCTCCGCGGTCGCGTCGGCCGGGTCATCTCCGCCCTCGATCGGCACGGTTCGACCGGTCTGGACCGCGGCCGGCGGCTCGCTCCGCATCGGCCGCCCGCCGTCGCCGGACACGGCGGGAACCGACGGGGCGTCGCGTCCGCGGCCGACCTCGGCAGCCGCTGTGCCGCCCCGAGCCGCCACCTTGCCGCGAGTCTCCGTGCCGCCCCGAGCCGTCGCGTTGCCGCGAGTTATCGCGTCGCCGCGGGTCGCCGCGTCACCACGAGCCGTCACATCACCGTGCGTCGCACCCGTTTCGCGGAGCGCTCGGCCACCGGCGTCCGTGGCGATGTGAGCCTCCGTAACGCCCGGCTCCGTCCGGCTGTCGGGGCCACCCGCCATGGCGGCGGCCGCGCCCCGCCCGTAGAGTCCGTGTGCGACGACGCGGACGAGGAAGGCGAGCGCGACGCCGACGACCAGCGGCGCCGTCGGCGCCGCGACGGCGTACCCGACGGCGAGCGCCCCGGCGGCGAGCGTCCACCCGGTGGCGTACGGGCCCGTCGCGGCGATGTCGGCCACCGTCTGCGGACTCAACCCGTCCCTGAGCCGGCCGGAGGCGGCGAACGCGGCGAGCGCCGCCGGGCGGACGTACGCGAACGCGAGGAGGTACGCCCCGACGAGGGCGGCGACGACGCCGACGGCCGCGACCGCGACGACCGCCGGCCCGCCCGGCCCGAGCGCCGACTCGACCGCCGTCGCCGTCGCCGCCGGGTCGACCGGCCCCTCGATGAGGGCCGCGACGACGCCTCCGGCGACCGCGAGCCCCCCCGCGAGCGGCGCGAGCAGCGCCGCGGACAGCAGCACCGACTTGACGCCGTCTCTGACCAACTCCCCCCACGCGACCAGCGAGGGCGTGCCCGTCGCCTCACCGGTCTGGATCGCGCTTCGAGTCACCCGGACGAAGTACCCCCGCGCGACGAGCCACGGCGCGAGCGCGACCGGCGCCGCCGCGGCGACCGCCGGGCTGACGAAGAGGACGCCGACGAGCCACGCCGGCGTCAGCACCCACGCCAGCAGGGTCACGGCGCCGCCGACGAGGACGACGCCCGCGGTGTCGTCGGTTCGGGTCAGCGCCGTCGCGGCCGCGGTGAGCATGTGACTACACACAGGAGCGGGAGCAGCATAAATGGTCTCCGGCCCGAGCGTTTATACCACTCCACGGGTTACACCAAGTTGGCCGCGCGGGACAATCGTGTGCCTCTGACAACCTATCTGCGGCCGCCACTCGGCGGTCGTCCCCCGCCCGCGGCTTTCGTCTGACCGTACCATCCCAGCGGCGGCGCCGCCGGCGTGTGCCGGTACCGATTTATCCCGTCCCGCCGACGGATCGGGTATGACCGGCGACGAGCGGACGGCCGACGTGGAGCCGGCGCTCCGCAGCTACGGCGTCAGCGTCGAATCGATCGACGGGGGCGACCCGCTGGAGCTGACGTACATGACCGCCTTCCCCGGCCGCGAGGTCCACCGCGGCGAGATCGGGCGCGCGCTCAACGCGCTCATCGACCGCGCGGAGGCCGACGAGTGGGACCCCGTCCGCGTCGAGGGCACGGTCGTGCGGTCCCCCGGCGATGTCCTCGGGACGTGGCACGCCGAGGCGGAGTGGTTCGAGGCGCTCGCGCGCTACGAGATCTCCGAGACGGAGTTCTCGGCCCGTGTGCTCGACACGCTGAACGAGACCGAGGCGGAGGGCGAACCCCCGGGCGCGTCCGGCGGACCGGACGCGTCCGAGGCGGATCCGGAGGGCGACCGGTGACCCGCCGACACCCTGTCAACCGAGCGCAGCGCCGCCTCGCGCGCCCGGCCCGAGAGCGGTTCGCCACCCGGGCGGTCGCGTTCGACGCCGACGGCGCGACCTGTCGCGGGACGCTGTACCTGCCCGGCGGCGACGCCGACGACCCGCCGATCGTCGTGATGGCGCCCGGGCTCGGCGCGGAGCGCACCTTCGGTTACCCGGCCGTCGCGGAGCGGTTCGCCGACGCGGGCTACGCCGCCCTCCTCTTCGATCACCCGGAGTTCGGCGAGTCGGACGGCGACTCGCAGACGGTCGACCTCGCCCGCCAGCGCGCGGCGTACGAGGCCGCGATCGACCGCGCGGGCCGCCTCGACGACGCGGGCGACGACCTCGTGTTGTGGGGCGCGTCGCTGTCGGCCGCGCACGTCCTGACGCTCGCCGCGGAGCGCCGGGACGTCGACGCGGTCGTGGGCCTCGTCCCGATGCTCGACGGGCGCGCGATCGCCCGCCGACGCGGCGGGCGGTACCTGCTCCGCTCCGGCATCGCAGGGCTCCGCGACCTCGTCGGGCACCGGGTCGGTCGCGGTCGCACCGTCCCCATCGTCGGCGGGACGGACGAGCGCGCGGCGATCACGGAGCCGGGGACGAAGCGGAAGTACCTCGACCTCGTCGACCGCGAGTCGGCGTGGCGCAACGAGACCCCCGCCCGGTCGCTGCTCGGGCTCGTCGGCTACCGCCCCGTGACGCGACTCGACGAGGTCGACGCGCCGACGCTGCTGCTCGCGGGGACCGACGACAACATCGTTGACGCCGAGTCGGTCGCGGACGCCGGCGAGCGGCTCTCGCGCGGGACCGTCGTCACCATGCCCGCCGACCACTTCTCGGTGCTCGGCGACGACTTCGAGGGCGCGATCGGACACCAGCTCTCCTTCCTGCGCGACGCGCTGGAGTAGGTCGCCGCGGGAGAGGCGAACTCGGGCGTCGTCGCCCGCGCGACCGCTTAAGTGAGTCCGCGGCGCATCCCCGCCCATGACAGCCATCGCGATGCTGAGCGTCGCCCCGGTGGTCGAGGAGAGCATGGCCGAGGAGGTGGCGGCCGCCGTCGCCGCGCTCGACGACTTCGACGTGAGCTACGAGACGAACCCGATGGGGACCGTGATCGAGGCCGACGACGCCGAGACGCTGTTCGCGGCCGCGGCGGCGGCCCACGACGCGGTCGACGGCGACCGCGTCTCGACGGTCCTGAAGATCGACGACAAACGGGCGAGCGACGGGACCGCGGACGAGAAGGTCGAGGCCGTCGAGGAACAGCTCGGTCGGGAGGCGAAGCGGGAGCGCTGATTCTGCGCTGGGGGCGGGCGGGCGACCGGGCCCGTCGTCACCCCTTGATGTTACAGACCGGGAACGTGCGGGCGACCTTGTCGCCGATGCCGAGCTCGTCGCTCACGCGGATCACCTCGTCGATGTCCTTGTAGACGCCGGGGGCCTCCTCGGCGATGGTGGCACCGGACTGCGCCTTCACGTAGATCTGTTGGCCGTCTTCGAGGTCGTCCTGTACGTCGCCGCCCCAGAACTCCTGTTTCGCCTGCGTGCGGCTCATCAGCCGCCCCGCGCCGTGGGCGGTCGAGCCGAACGAGACGCCCATCGACTCCTCGCCGCCGCGGAGGACGTACGAGCCCGCGCCCATGCTGCCGGGGATGATGACGGGCTGGCCGACCCCGCGGTACGCCTCGGGCACGTCCCCGTTGCCGGCGGGGAATGCCCGCGTCGCGCCCTTGCGGTGGACGTACAGCTCGCGCTCCGCGCGGTCGACGGCCGCGTCGCCGACGGCCGGGCGCCCCTCGGCGTCGACGCCGACCTCGTGGGTCTCCTTCTTGGCGATGTTGTGCGCCACGTCGTACAGCAGCTCCATCCCGAGGTCCTCGATCGGGCCGGCGCCGAACACCTGGCCGAACGTCTCGCGCGCCTGATGCGTGATCAGCTGGCGGTTCACCCACGCGAAGTTGATACACGCGCCCATCGCGCCGTAGTACTCGTCGGCCAGGTCGGAGCCGGCCGGCGCGGCCGCGAGCTCCTTGTCGGGGAGCTCGGCGAGCAGGTCGTCGTGCTCCTGCTCGATCCGCCGGAGGTAGTCGTTACAGGTCTGGTGGCCCAGCCCGCGGCTCCCGCAGTGGATTAAGACGACGATGCCGTCCGCTTCGAGGCCGTACGCCTCGGCCACGTCCCCGCGGAACACGTCGGTGACGCGCTGGACCTCCAGGAAGTGGTTGCCCGAACCGAGCGACCCCATCTGGTTCCGGCCGCGGTCCATCGCCTTCTGGGAGACGTACTCCGGCCGGGCGTCGGGGCGACGCCCCTCGTCCTCGCAGCGCGCGAGGTCGCTCTCGATCCCGTACCCCTCCTCGACCGCCCACTCGACGCCCCGTTCGAGCGCGCCCTCGATCGCGTCGGCGTCGCCGTCTATCACGCCGCCGCCGCCCAGTCCCGACGGGACGGCCTCGAACAGCGCGTCGACCAGCTCCTCCTCCCGGCCGCGCACGTCGTCGTAGGTGAGATTCGTTCGCACCATTCTGACGCCGCAGTTGATGTCATAGCCGACCGCTCCCGGCGAAATACAGCCGGTTCGGGCGTCGATAGCGCCCACGCCGCCGACCGGGAAGCCGTACCCCTGGTGCCCGTCGGGCATACAGAGCGCGGGCTCGACGATGCCGGGAAGGTGAGTGGCGTTTTTCAACTGCTGGAGCGAGTCGTCATCGCCAATCTCCTCGAGCAGCGACTCGCTGGCGAGGACCCGGGCGGGGACGTTCATGTCGCCCTCGCGGGGGATCTCCCAGACGTGCTCGCGCACTTTCTCCAGTCGGATCCCATCGAACTCGCGCGTTGTCATACCCGGCGTTCGACGCGGGGAGGCAAGGGCGTTGCGTCAGCGGGCGGCGACGCGAGCGAGTCCGTCGAGATCGACGCCCGTCGCCCGACCGCGACCGCCTACTGGTCGAGCGGGTCGATCGGGAGCCAGCCGATCGCGCCCTCGGCGAGCGTGAACGCGGCGAAGACTCGGCCGAGGACGAGCCCGTACAGCAGGTGCGCGACCGCGATGACCGCGCCGAACTCGAAGCTGGCCGTCAGTCCCGGCACCGGGAGCGTCGGCACCGGCAGCGCGGTCGCGCCCTCGATCGCGATCGCGGCCGGCAACAGCAGGCCGCCGGTGAGCACGCCCAGCAGCGCGGAGTGGACGACGCCGAGCGAGAGGCACCCGCCGACATCTCCCCGGAGCTCCGCGAAGAAGGGGCGGTCGAAGACGGCGACGAACAGCGCACCGAACAGCGCGCTGTTGAACAGGTGGACGGCCCACCCGACGAGGACCGTCTCTACCCCGACCAGCGCGCCGATCGTCGGCATGAGCCCGAGACCGAAGTGTAACACGGCGCCCATCGCGGCGCCGGCCACGAGCCCGCCGCTCGCCCCCGCGCGCCACCGCCGCTCCGCCACCGTCGATCCGATCCCGTCGCTCCGCTCTGAGTGTGACATACGTTACCAATGTACTCGATAACTATAATGGTTCCTCACGGCCGGCTCCGAGGCGGGGGGCACGGCCTCACACGTCGAACACGACGTACGCGTACCACTCGTCGCCGCGGCGTTCGAGAGCCATCTCGGAGTAGGTGACGGCCTTGATCTCTCGGGCGGCCACCGCGCCGAGCGGGACGCCGCGCGCGCTGGCCGCGAGCCGCCACTCGCCCGGCTCCGCGGGGTCGTCCTCGCCGTTCCCGTCGTCCGGTTCGGCGACCGTACAGCGGTGATCGGCCGGGAGCACGAGCCGCACGTCGCGCTCGTATATCAGCCGGTCGAGGTAGTCGAACAGCAGCGCCTCGCGGCTCTCGGCGGTGACCGTTAGCTCGAACCGCTCGCCGCCCGTCGCCGGAACGGACTCCGCGCTCGCGGCCGTAAGTCCGTCGGCGACCGCGGCGAACAGCGCCGAAGGGGTCTCGGCGGTCGCCTCGACGGCGACGTCGGCGGTGTGGTCGCGGAGCTCGTAGGTCATCGCTCGTCCACGCTTCGGCCGCCCTCGCGGCTCTCTCCACCGCCCTTTCGACCCTCTCCGCGGCTCTCGTCGCGGGGCTCCTCCGCGTTCTCCGGTCGCCCGTCCGCCGGGAACCGGGCGTCGATGGTCCGCTCCGGCGCGCCGGGGCGGAGGTCATCCGGGTCGACGTCGTCGAGGTCGGCCGCGACCTCCTCAAGCGCGACCCCGCTCGTGACCAGCGCGCGGATCCCCTCGTCGACGGTCAGTTCGACGTCGACGACCCGGCGGTCGGGGACGAAGACGACGTGGCCGCCCATCACCGGGTTCGGGGCCATCGGCATGAACAGCGTTCGCATCCCGTCGCCATCGCCGTCCGCGTGGTCCGCGATGACGTCGGGGGTCTCGCTCGTGACGAACGCGAGCGTGTACGTCCCCTCGGTCGGGAACTCGACGAGGACGACCTCGCGGAAGTTCCCGCCCTCCGAGTCGAGCATCGCGTCGCTCATCTGTCGGAACCCCTGGTAGACGGAGCCGACGCCCGGGACCCGCTCGACCGCGTCGTCGACGTAGTCGACCGCGCGCTCGCCGTACCGCGAGGACTCGACGCCGGCGCCCACGAGGAGGATCGCGGCCACGAACACGACCGGCGTCGCGACCTCGATCGCGGTCTCGCGGGAGACCGCGCCGATCACCGGGAGTCCGGCTCCCGGCGTCACGGCCACGACCGCCGAGGAGAACGCGTCGAGGTAGTCGTACACCGCGTTGAACGCGAACGCGAGCACGGCCAGCGTGATGACGGCGGGGACGATGACGGCGACGCCGGTGAGGAAGGCCCGTCGGAGCAGCTCGACCCCCGACGACTCGTCGGTCATTGATCGCGACCACGCGCGACCGCGACAAAACGTTTCCGTCGAGCGCTCGGCCCGCGCCGGCGTCCGCAGGCGGTCCGGGTACCGACCCGCCTCGGACCCGGCCTTCGATACGGTCCCGACCCGTTGAGAGCGGAGCTACCGCCCGCAACGGTCCCCGCTGGCGGTGGAGTTATATTCCGCCCGCGTGTTAGGTCATCGCAGTGAGCGTCAACGTCGAGAAACGGACCGACCCGCCCGGCGAGTCCGACTACGCGACCGCCGCGTGGGAGCTCAAAGAGCAGATTCGGTCCGCTGAGGGCGTCCTCCGACAGCGACGCGGTTTCTTCGTCGACGCGTACCGCCGGTCGACCGCCCACCTCCTCGTCGAGAACGACCGGCTCGTCGCGTTCGCCTCCGTCCGGCGCGACGGCTACATCCTCTTTCTCGCCGTTCACCCCGATCACCGCGGCCGCGGCCACGCCGAGCGCCTGATCGCCGACGTCGCGGAGAACCACCGGTCCGTCACCTGTCACGCCCGCACGACCAACCGGCAGGCGCTCGGCTTCTACGAGCACCTCGGCTTCGAGGTGATCCGCCGCATCGACGACTACTACGAGGACGGGGGCGACGCCTACTACCTCAAGCTCGGCGGCGAGTCGCTCCGCGAGCGGCTCTCGGGGTTCGTCGGCCGGTAGCTCGCCCCGTCGGTCCGCTCCGCTCGCCCCGGGAGGCCCGCCGAACCGACAGTAATTAGCGCCCGCCGCGAGGAGAGGGCGGCATGTCGCAACCGACTCCCGCGGACCTCGCGGCCCGGGTCCGCGACGGCGACCTCCGCTTCCACGAGCTGGAAGACCACGCCGACGCCGACGCCGCGGCCGCCGCGCGCCGGCTGCTCGTCGCGGAGGCGACCGACGCCGACCTCGACCCGCTCGGCGAGTACGCGTTCGACGCCGCGGCGGTCCACGGCTCGAACATCGAGAACACCCTCGGCGGGGTCCAGGTCCCCGTCGGCGTCGCCGGTCCGGTGACCGTCGACGGCGGCGCGGGGACGGCCGAGCGCTACCTGCCGCTGGCGACCACCGAGGGCGCGCTGGTCGCGTCGATCAACCGCGGCTGCTCCGTCGTCGAGGACGCCGGCGGCGCGACCGCGCGCGTGACGAAGAGCGGGATGACGCGCGCGCCCGTCTTCCAGGTCGCTGGCGTCGCCGAGGCCGAGGCGCTCGTCGCGTGGCTGCGCGACAACGTCCCCGCGCTGCGCGAGGCCGCGGAGTCGACGACGAGCCACGGCGAACTGCTCGACGTGACGCCGTACGTCGTCGGCAACAACGTGTTCTGCCGGTTCCGCTACGACACGAAAGACGCGATGGGGATGAACATGGCAACCATCGCGACCCGAGAGGCCTGCGACGTTATCGAGGCGGAGACGGACGCCTCGCTGGTCGCGCTGTCGGGGAACCTCTGTTCGGACAAGAAGCCGGCCGCGATCAACGCCGTCGAGGGGCGCGGGCGCTCGGTCGTCGCCGACGCGACGGTCCCACGCGAGACCGTCGAGGAGCGCCTCCACACGACCCCGGAGGCGATCGCTGAGATCAACACCCGGAAGAACCTCGTCGGCTCCGCGAAGGCGGGCGCGCTCGGCTTCAACGCCCACGTCGCCAACGCGGTCGCGGCGATGTTCCTCGCCACCGGGCAGGACGAGGCGCAGGTCGTCGAGGGGGCGAACGCGATCACGACCGCCGAGACGACCGCCGACGGCGACCTCTACGTCTCCGTCTCGCTGGCAAGTCTCGAAGTGGGGACGGTCGGCGGCGGGACGAAGCTCCCGACCCAGCAGGCGAGCCTGGAAATCCTCGGCGTCGCCGGCGGCGGCGACCCCGCCGGCAGCAACGCCGACGCGCTCGCGGAGTCGATCGCGGTCTGCGCGCTCGCCGGCGAACTGTCGCTGCTCGCGGCGCTCGGCTCCCGCCACCTCTCGTCGGCGCACGCGGAACTCGGGCGGTAGTCGGGCGCCGCGGCCCGCAGAGCGCCCTCCGCCTCAGTCCGACCAGCGCGGGCAGTCGTCGCGGAGCGCCGCCCGCCCCGCGTCGGTGAGACGGTAGACGGTCTCTCCGGTCACGCGCTCGACGAGCCCTGCGGCCGCGAGCGCCTCCAGCCGCGACTCGACGTGGTCGGCGTACAGTCCCGTGTTGCTCGCGACGAAGGCCGGGTAGTCCGTCCCCACGTCGTCGAGGTACGCCAACAGCCGCTCGTCGGAGCGCGTCAGCGAGGGCGCGTCGAGGCTCTCTCCGCGGCCGTCGCCGTTGCTCTCTCCCGAGCGGCCGACCGGCTGTGCGTCGGGTGCGGTCATCTCACACGTGGTGACGTGTGACATAACAAAGGGCGTACCGGGGGTTCCCACTCGATGAGAGTCGTCAGGGGTCCGGCGGAACGTGTTCGGCCGCTAACCGATCCGTCGGAGCCGGTTCAGTCGTCGGCGTCGGCCGGCGGCGTTCCGACCGCGCCGCCGCCGCGTCCGCCGTCGGACGAGCGGTTCGCGAGCAGTGGAGTCCCGTCGGCGCGGGGGCCGAGACGCGGGCCGTGCGGCCCGTCGTCGGGGTCGATCCGGCGCCGGGTCCGGTAGTCGGTCGAGCGCTCGACCGGGGTCCGGCCGATCGCCGTGATCATCTCGACGTAGTCGTCGAACGAGCGGTACTCGCCGTACTCGCCGCCCGCGCGGCTGGTGATCTCCTCCGAGAGGATGGTGCCCATGAAGTCGTCCGCGCCGCAGTTGAGGAGTTTGAGCCCGTGGGCGTCGCCCGACTTCACCCACGACGCCTGGACGTGATCGACGTTGTCTAAGAAGAGCCGCGCGACCGCGACCACGAGCTCGTCCTCGGCGTGCGAGGGGCCGGAGTCGACGACGCCGCGCCGGTAGAGCGGGGTGTTCTGGTGGATGAAGGAGAGCGGAACGAACTCCGTGATCGCGCCCGTCCGGTCTTGGAGGTCCCGGATCACCTTCAGGTGTTGCGCGCGGTGCGCGACCGTCTCGACGTGGCCGTACATCATCGTCGAGGTGACGTCGAGGCCGGCGGCGGCCGCGCCCTCCATCGCCGCCACCCAGTCGTCGGTGCGGATCTTCCCCGGACAGATCACGTCGCGGACCTCGTCGACGAGGATCTCGGCGGCGGTGCCCGGTGCGGAGTCGAGCCCGGCGGCCGCCAGCTCGCGGTACACAGACTCGTACTCCCAATCGGTGCCCCGAGAGGCGTGATACGCTTCCTCTGGGGTCATCGAGTGGAGGTGGACGCCGCCGACCGACATCGCGTCCAACTGCTCGACGTAGGTGCCCGGGTCGGTCGCGTACCGCTCGGGCGGCTTGTAGTTCACCTCGCTCGCGGGGTCGTCGTGCGCGGCGAGGATCTCGTGATGTTCCTCGTTCAGCGCGAACGCGGGGTGGAGCCCCGAGACGGAGCATACCTCGTAGATCCCCATGTCGAGGGCGTCTTCGACGACCGCGCGCGACTCGGCGGGCGGCTTGGTGAACCCCGCGTGCTCGACGTCGCTGTCTGCCTCGAACGCGTGCGCGGAGTCCTTGAAGTTACAGAACAGGCAGCCGGTGTTACACGCGGTGGTGACGTTGTTGTTCAGGTTGGCGACGAAGGTGACCTCGTCGCCCACCTCCTCGCGCCGGCGCCGGTCGGCGGCCTCTAACACCGCCTCCTTGCGGACGGGGTCGATCCCGGCCGCCCCCGTGCCGGTGGCGAGCAGTTCGGTGGCGTCGTCGACCGTCAGCCGAGCGCCGTCGCGGGCCTTCGCGAGCGCGTTCTCGAACGACTGGTCGGTCGCGGGCGCGGCGAAGTCGAACTCCTCCGCGCCGCTCACGGTCCCGCCCTCTCCGCCTCCGCTCGATCCGCTCGCGCCGGAACTGCCCCCCGAACTCATCCCCTAACGTTCCCGGTTCCACCGTGATAAACGGGAGGGTCGCGACAGCCGATGCGTCCCCGGCGGGTCGTTCGGACGCGTCGGCTACCGCCGAGCGAAGGGGTGACACGAGCGGCACAGACTGTCCGCGTTCGCACCGAATCGCCGTACCCTGACGCTCCGAGCGGAACGCGACCGGTCACGGAAGCCAACCTTTTATCCGCTGGACGCTAACCACACGTTAATGGACTCCGCGGTACTGCTCGATCTCCTCGGCAACGAGAACCGGCGGCGCATCCTCCGGCTTCTCGCCACCAAGCCGTGTTACGTCACGGAGATCTCGGAGTACCTGGACGTGAGCCCGAAGGCGGTGATCGACCACCTGCGGAAGCTGGAGGAGGCCGGGCTCGTCGAGTCGACGACGGACGACCAGCGGCGGAAGTACTTCCGGATCGCGCGCAGCCTCCGGCTGGAGGTGAGCGTCTCGCCGTACGGCTTCGGTGCGAAGAGCGCGTACCCGGCGAAGAACAGCCTCGACATGTCCGGTCGCTGTCCGCACCTCTCGATCGAGGGCCCCGACGGGTCGGGCACGACCGGCGACCTCGCGGAGCTCGCGGAGGAGTTCACCCGCCTCCAAGACCTCGACCGGGAGCTCTCGCTCGCCCAGCGGTGGGTCCAGGGCCGCGTCGAGGACACGCTCGCCGAGATCGACGAGCGGCTCGGCGGGCAGGCCGACAGCCGCTTCTTCGCGACCGTCATCGCCGCGGTGGTCGAGACCGACGGCACGCCCGCGGCGGTCGCCGACGAGGTCGGCGCGCGCGAGTCGACGGTCGCGGACGCCCTGCGGCGGCTCTCCGACGTGGGCGTGGTCGCCCGCGACGCAGACGGGTACCGGGTCCGCTGACGGCCCCCTCCCGTCGACCGGATCCGGCGACCGCGACCGTTTCCGGAACCTTTTGGCTCGCCGCCCGGAGACGACGACCGTGAGCCGTCTCAGAAACCTCTCGCTGTTCCTCGTCCTCGCCGCCGCGTGGGGCTCCGCGTTCGTCGCGATCAACGCGGGATTGGCGTACTTCCCGCCCGTGCTGTTCGCGGCGTTCCGGTTCGACGTCGCCGGCGTCGTCATGCTCGCGTACGCGGCGTACGCGGTCGACGACCCGGTCCCGCGCGGCCGGGACCAGTGGCTCGAGGTCGTCTCCGGCGCCGTGTTCATCATCGCCGCCTACCACGCCTTCCTGTTCGTCGGGGAGAGCGACCCGGCGGTGACGAGCGCCGTCGCGGCCGTTATCGTCAGCCTCTCGCCGGTGTTGACCACGGTGTTCGCCCGCGCCCTCCTGCCGGCGGAGCGGCTGACCGCGGTCGGCGCGCTCGGCCTCGGGATCGGCCTCGCCGGGGCGGTCGTCCTCGCGAACCCCGACCCCGCCAACCTGACCGGCGGCGGCACCGTCGCGAAGCTGCTCGTGCTGCTCGCGGCGACCTCGTTCGCGCTCGGCTCCGTCCTCTCGCGGGCCTCGGAGGCCGACATCGCCATCGAGACGATGGAGGCGTGGTCGATGCTCCTCGGCGCGGGGCTCACCCATCTGCTCGCGCTCGCGCTCGGCGAGTCGGTCGCCGACGCGACCTGGACGACGGAGTCGCTGCTCGCCTTGGGTTACCTCTCGGTCGTCGCCAGCGGGATCGGCTTCCTCATCTACTTCGACCTGCTCGACCGGCTCGGCCCGATCGAGATCAACCTCGTCTCCTACGTCGCGCCGGTGTTCGCGGCCGCCGTCGGCTGGCTCGTCCTCGACGAGGGGATCACCCCGACGACGGTCGCGGGCTTCCTCACCATCTGTGTCGGCTTCGCGCTGGTGAAACGCGACGCGATCCGCGAGGAGCTGCGGGCGGTCGGCGTCGCGGGCTGAGTCGGGACCCCGACGGCCCCACCGACCGCCCGACAGCCGACCCCGCCGCAACCGTCTTGTCGGCGGGGCGACGACTTCCGGACCGTGAGCGCCGAACAGATCGACCCCCAGGCGGAGCGCGTCGCCGCCCGACAGTCGCGGGTCCCGCTCCCGCACGGTCGCTACCGGCTGAAGCTCCTCCGTCGCCTGACCGACCCGCTGATGCGGATCCGGAACCGCGACCCGCCGAGCGTGGGCGCAACCGAGTCGCTGACCCTTCCCGGACCCGAAGACGACGACGCGCGGCGCGCCCTCGGCGACCGGGCGACGGTCGGCGACCTCGACGCGCGGCTCTACCTCCCCGCCGCCGAGCCCCCCTACCCGACGGTCGTCTTCTTCCACGGCGGGGGGTTCGTCCTCGGCAGCGTCGAGACCCACGACTGGCTCTGTCGGCACCTGACCCGGGAGAGCGGGTGCGCCGTCCTCTCGGTCGAGTACCGGCTCGCGCCTGAACACCCCTTCCCGGCCGCGGTCGCGGACGCGTACGCCGCCGTCGAGCGGGCCGCGGACGCGACCGAGCGGCTCCGCGGGACCGGCGACCTCGCGGTCGCGGGCGACTCCGCCGGCGGCACCCTCGCCGCGGTGACCGCCCTCATGGCCGCCGAGCGGGACGGCCCCGACATCGCCCGACAGGCGCTCCTGTACCCGGGGATCGGCGTCGACCCCGACCAGGAGTCGATGCGGGAACACGCCGGGACCGTCCTCTCCCGGGCGGACATCGAGTGGTTCTCGGCGGCCTACTACCGGAGCGACATCCACCGTCGGAACCCGTACGCCGACCCGATCAACGCCGGCGACCTCTCCGGCGTCGCGCCCGCGACGGTCGTCACAGCGGGCTTCGACCCGCTCCGGGACGGCGGGAGGGCGTACGCGGAGCAGCTCGTCGCCGACGGCGTGGCGACCCGATACGAGAACTACCCCGCGATGGTCCACGGGTTCATGACGATGCCGGAGGTCGACCGGGCGCGCGACGCGATCGCGAGCGTCGGCGGCGACCTCGCCGACGCCTTCGGCGACTGACGGCGTTCGACGACCGACGGCGGTCGGTGCCCGTGACAACCCGTCGCAGGGCGCCGGTGGAATTTATTCGGCGGGCGACGACGCTCACGACGTGTTCCCCGAGACCATCGAGACGGACCGGCTTCGGCTGGAGGTGCGGAGTCCCGAACACGTCGACCTCGACGAGTGCTATCGGATCTGCTCGTCCGATCCCGGCATCGACGAGGTGACCGAGTTCGTCACGTGGGACCCCCACGAGACGAAGAAGGAGACGCTAGAGTTCCTCGAACGCGGGCGCGAGCGCTTCGAGGACGCCGAGGCGGCGACGTACGTGATCTACCCCCGCGAGGGGGAGGACGGTGCGGGCGAGATAGCCGGCTTCGGCGGCTTCGGGGTCGACTGGGAAAAGCGGACTGCGACGCTCGGCACGTGGCTCCGCAAGCGGTTCTGGGGCCGCGGCTACTCCGGCGAGCGCGCCGCCGCGCTCGCCGAGGTCGCGTTCGCGGACCTCGACCTGGATGTCGTCGCCGTGGGCCACCACCCCGACAACGAGAAGTCGCGGCGCGCGATCGAACGGTACGTCGACCGCCTCGGCGGGCGACGCGAGGGGCGGCTCCGCAACGAGCTGGTCTACGCGGACGGCACCGTCCACGACGAGGTCCGGTACACGATCTCGCAGTCGGAGTGGCGCAAGGCGACGACCTGATCCGACGGTGTCCGCCGATAGACGCACTCCTGCGGCCGTCGACGCGATCGTTTCGCGTCCCGATCCGACCCAACAAACACTTACGCCCGCCGAAACGATACCGGGCGCATGTCTTCGACAACCAGCGGCGGATCGAGCGCGACAGGGGCGGAAAGGAGCCTCGGCCGCGGCGCGGTCGTCGGGGCGGTCGCGGGCGCGGTGTCGTACGTCCTCGGCTACCTGGTCGTCTACGTCACGCAGAGCGGCCGGGTCGAGGAGGGGCTCTCCGGGATCAACTTCTTCGCCGACCTGTTCGGCGGCGACACCATCTCGGTGTGGCGCGGCGTCGGCTGGGTGTTCTACAACGCGCACTTCGTGGACGTGAACGTGCCCTCGCTGATCGGCGCCGCCCGCTCGGTGAACTTCGTCGCGCAGAGCGACGCCGGGCTGACGTTCCTGTACGCCGTGCCGCCGCTGCTGCTCGTCGTCGCCGGGGTCGGGATAGCGCGCGCGGCCGGCGCGGCGACGCCGGTCGACGGCGCGCAGTCCGGCGCGCTCGCCGTCGTCGGCTACCTCCCGCTCGCGGTGATCGGCGCCTTCCTGTTCCGGTACGCCGTCGGTGACGGCGGCAGCGTCGCCCCGACGCTCGTCACGGCGGCGCTGCTCGCGGGGCTCGTCTATCCGGTCGTCTTCGGCGCGGTCGGCGGGGCCGCGGCCGGCGCCACGGCCGAGTGACTGGTGGATCAGTGAGCGACGGGCCGAGTGACCGGGAGAGCGGCGACGGGCGCGCCGGGTCGGCGCCTCAGTACGCCTCGTCCTCGGGGTCGAACCGGTCGCCGTACTCGCGGACGGGGTCGACCGGCTGCCCCCCGTCGGTCTCGGGCGCGACGTAGTCGATGAACGACTCGACGTCCGGCTCGCGGACGCGCACCTCGACGTCGATCTCACCGAGTTCGTCCGGATCGCCGACCGCGAAGTTGACGACGCCTTCGAGCGCCGCCTGCTTCTTCAACGAGAAGGCGAACCCGTCGTCGGTGCGGTTCTGTCGGAAGACGCGGCGGGCGGTGTCGAGGATCTCCTGCTCGTGGAGCACGTCGGAGAACGCGTCGAGGCTGTGCGTCTCGGAGACGAGCCGCCCGTCCTCGTGGACCGGCTCCGCGTCCGGGAAGACGTTCTCGACCGCGTCGGCGACCCGGTCGGTCACCTCCGTGTCGTGGACCGGCACCTCGATCCGAACGTCGACGCTGTAGATCACGCGCCGTCACCCCCGGCCTCGGCCGCCTCGGCGGCGTCGCCGTCCGAGCGGTCCGCGCCCTCACCGTCGACGCCCAGCACTTCGCGGACGCGCTCGCGGAACGCCGCGAGGCTGTCGGTGTTGTCGATCTCGACGTCGGCGCGCTCCAACGTCTCGGCGAGTCCGAGGTCGATCTCGCGGGCGTCGCGCCTGCGGAGCGACGCCAGGTCCGAGTCGGAGTCGTCGCGGCCGCGCTCGCCCAGCCGCTCGGCGCGGAGCTCGAAGGGCGCGCGGATCGCGACGAGCGTGAAGTCGTCGCCGAACGCCTCGCGGAAGCGTTCGAGCTCGACGGTCGAGCGGAGACCGTCGACGACGACGGTCTCGCCGCGCTCGCTCTTGGCCGCCGCCTCCCGGATGCGCGGGAGCGTCCGAGCGGCGATGGCGTCGTCGCCCTCCTCCTCGCGGAGCGTGCCGGCCATCCGGCCGTGGTGTTGCGCCGGGTCGAGCCCGCGGCGGCGACACTCGGCGCGGACCACGTCGCCCATGACGACGACGGGGATGCCAGCCGCCTCGGCCACGTTTGCCGCCTCCCCCTTCCCGCTGCCGGGGAGGCCGACGGTTCCGATGACGTTCATTACCGGTCGCTACTCCGCTCGCGGACTTAGGTCTGCTGTTGGCCGGTGCTGAGCGACCCGCCGCGAACCGCGGGCGTTTTTTAGACGCGGCGGATCAGAGTCGAGTGAGGGCACGTAGCTCAGCCAGGATAGAGCGTCGGACTTCTAATCCGATGGCCGTGGGTTCGAATCCCACCGTGCTCGCTTCGAACCCGTCGGTTCTCGGGTCGTCTGTCAAACACCCGAATTTGGGGTCGATCGCGTCTCTGCGATCGGATCGTTAAATCGTCCGAGACGCTGCGGTTCGGGTCCCGTTCCGCAGATTAACGGGTCCCTCGCACGCATCCGACTTTCACTGGACGCGGCGCCGAGATCGCCTACCCGTGTTGCGGTTCTCCGTGGACCGTCGACCGGAACCGGCTCGGCGGGACCCTCGTTCGGCAGGATCCGAAATCGACCGTCGACCGCGACGGAAACGATACCGAGCCCGGCGGTGTCGACACGACGTCTCTCGAACCACCGATACGGAGCAGTATCGAGCACGCTCGCCCCCGCCACGACCCGGACGGCATCGCCCGCAACCTCGCCAAAGCGGAATCACGGACCTCGGCGTCCTCGATCGATCCCTCGTCGTCGAAGACTGTTGGTGGAACAGGTAGCTGCGGCCTCAGAATGACCTGCGCCTGTACACCACCCCCGGTCAGCGGTGGCCGGCACACCTTGCGCGTGAACCCCGGTCTCATTCCGTCTGGACACAGAGAATCTATCTGGCACCGGATTCTAGCCCGCCGTGAACTCAAAGAAGGCGAATGGATGCGGTCGAGGGGTCGATTTCGACCTCACCGCCGATCGGAATGGGACACGTCGGGTACGTGTGTCCGAACTCGCAATTGAAGACAACGGGAGCGTTCGGATTGTACGTCTCGAACGCGTCACTAATCGCCTCGCGCTGGCGCTCCCGATACTCCGCCCGCCACTCTCGCGGATTCTCTTCGATGTGTGAGCGAGCGGCGGGGCGTCCGACAAGCACACCGTCGAATCGTTCGAGAAGGCCGCGCTCGCCGAGTGCGCGAAGGTTCGCACCGACGACGGCCGGGTCAGGGACCAATTCGCTCGTCTCTAGCGCGAGGACAGTACCGGTCAGCGCGTCGGGGTCGGGCAGGTACCGATCGGCGAGGAACTGTTCGACGAGGACTGCGTAGCAACCGCCCCAGATCCGACCCGAGACCGCCTCTTCACCGCCGCGCCAGATCCGGCCGTCGGATTGTTCGATCTCGCGAGTAGTCTCGACCGACTCCGGATCTTCCCAGTCCCCGGCCTCGTCAGTGAACACCTCTGCTTCGGTCCAGTCGCCGATCGAGTCCTCGAAGAGCGCACGCCGCAGGTACTCCTCCGTGTAATCGAACATCTCTCCGTCCATCGCGTATTCGAGCAGCGTCGATCCGCCGTAGTACGAGACGATCCCCTGGTTCCAGAGGAACAGGGCCAGGTTCGTGTTGTCTGAGTACCCGTAGAACCGGGTCGGGTGTTCACGGAGTACGTCTCCGTCGAGATACGGGAGGATCGTGATCTGGTCGTGGCCTCCGATGTTTGCGATCACGGCTGAGACGTCCGGGTCGCGGAATGCGTTCATAACCTCCTCGGCGCGTGCCTCCGGATTGTCCGCAAGCCACTCCGGGTCGGCGGTCGCGGTCGGATACTCCACCGGATCGAGGTCGAAAACGTCGCGCATTCGCTCGAGACCGAGTTCGTAGACGAACCGCGCAGATTCGGGTGCGTTCGACGCCGGCGCGACGACCGCGACCCGATCGCCGGGTTCGACAGGGGGCGGAGTGAGGAACTCAGACACGACTGGGATCTACGAAGGACGTCATATATCTTTTATTCACCCGTGTGCCGCAGTATCAGGAATAATCGGGAGACTGGCACGAGACGCACGAGTGGACGCCCGATACCCGCTTCTCACTGCGCGAATTAAGCGTCGAGACGGTCTCCGTCCAGATTCACACGGCAGATCGCCCCGCAGAACACGGGAGAGTACAACGCTTGCGTTCTGCGTTCGGCACGCGCTCAGCGGACTCTCAGCGGGAGAGGGTTCAATTGCGCCGTGATAACGAGTCCAACGTCTCGTGAGCTACCCCTTCCGAGAGCCATACGCCCAAGTGCTCGCTCACCGCAGTGACACACGTGTACCGACGAGACCTCAGAGACACCGACTACGACGGGCTACTCGCCGACATGGCCGTCGCAGACCGCGTTGTCCAAGCCGCGGTCGGACCCGACGGGCGGATCGCGTACGCGAAGAACCGCGAGCTGACCACCGACGTCTGGCTGGCGACCGACGGCGAGGACCGCCGGCTCACGAGCCGGGGGGCGTCGGCCATGCGCTACGGGCGCACCGACGCGCGGTGGCTCGACTGGAGCCCCGACGGCGACCGGATCGCCTTCGTCACCGGCGACGCCGAGCTGGCGACCGTCGACGCCGACACCGGCGCGGTCGAGGTGCTGACCGACTTGGAGGGCGGCATCTCCGGCCTCGCGTGGGGCGAGCCCGGGATCGCGATCGTCACCGACGCCTTCTCGCGGGCGAGCCTCGCGGTCGTCTCCCCCGACGGCGACCGGATCGAGGCGATCGCGACCGGCGAGTACCTCTACGCCGACCCGCACTGGCAGGGCGACAGTGTCGTCGCGACGCGGTCGGCACACGCCGACCTGTTCGACTACGAGGCCGCGCTCGTCCGCGTCCCGTTCGGTGGCGACGGCAGTGGGGCCGTCACCGAACTGTTCGCCGAACCGGGCGTCCGGCCGGCCTGTCCGCGCCCGCGACCCGGCGACGACGAGGCGGTCGCGTTCGTCCACGACGGCAGCGGATACGACGCGGTGTACGGCGTCGGCGGCGACGAACCCGCGGCCGACGGGAGCGACTCGCCGACGCCGATCTACGGCGTCCCGGAGACCGAGATCGCGGCGCCCGAGTGGAACGACGCGGGCGACAGGCTCGCCGTGACCGCCACCGCGGGCGGCCGGACGCACGTCCACGCGGTCGACGTCGACGGCGCGCTCGCGGACGCCGGTCCCGGGACGGGCGCCGACCCCGACGCGGCCGCCGACGCGACCGCCCTCGCGACCGGCGACGCGATCCACGGCGCACCGCGGTGGGACGGCGACCGCGTGCTGTCGGTCCGGGAGACGCCGACCGAGCCGCCGACCGCGGTCGACGCGGCGACCGGCGAGCGACGCACGCCGACGGCGACGGCGGGGCTGTCGGACCGGCTTCCGGCCCCGGAGGCGTTCACCTACGACTCCGACGGGACCGGGGTCAACGCGGTGGTCCACCCGCCCGCGTCGGCCGCCGAGCCGGACTCCGTCCCGCTCCTCGTGAAGCCGCACGGCGGTCCGACCGCCTTCGACGGCTTCGGTTTCGACCACCGGGCGGCGTACTTCGCGGCGCTCGGCTACGCGGTCGTCCGCCCCAACTACCGCGGCTCCGACGGGTTCGGTCGGGCGTTCCGCATGGCGAACGACGGCGACTGGGGCGGCGGCGACCTCGACGACGTGATCCGCGCCGCGGACGCGACGGCGGCGCGCTACGACGCCGTCGACGGCGACCGCGTCGGGATATTCGGCGGCTCCGGCGGCGGGCTGATGACCGTGAACGCGCTCGGCAACAGCGACCGGTTCCGCGCCGGCGCCGCCTTCTACGGCGTGTACGACTACGAGTCGTTCGTCGACGACACCGACGACGTGGGGTGGCAACTACTCAAGCGCGAGCTGGGCGACTTCGTCGCCGACCTCGACGCCTACCGCGACGCGAGCCCGATCCGGACTGTCCCCGACATCGACGACCCGCTCATGGTGCTCCACGGCGAGGAGGACGCCCGCGTCCCGATCAGCCAGTCGGAGCAGCTCGTCGCCGAGCTGGAGAAACACGACGCCCGCCACGAGCTCCGCCGGTACGAGGGCGAGCCGCACGGGTTCGGCGAACTGGACCACGTCCTCGACGCGTACACCCGTGTGGCGGACCTGTTCGCGAAGTACCTGCGTCGGCTCCCGGACGACGGGAGCAGTCGGCCGTACGAGCCGCCGGAGTAGGCCCCGACCGGCGCGCCGACCGTCGGCGATCGCGGCGCGCTCCGAACGTCGGCGATCGCGGCGCGCTCCGCGCCCATCGGCCCAGGCCTCAGTCCGCCGCTGGCGGCGTCCCGAGGTACTTCTCGTTGAGTTCGTACTCGCCGTCGTCGCCCTCGACGAGGTACTCGCCGTAGTAAGGAACCCGATTGGCCACCACCTCCTCGAACGTCTCCGCGATCTCCTCGCGGGTCATCTCGCCCATCGAGCGGAGGTCGTCGTTGCGGTTGAGACACCCCTTCAGGTACCCCTCGTGGGTGACGCGGACGCGGCCGCAGTTGGCGCAAAAGTCCTCGTTCTCGACGGGGTCGACGATCTCGACCATGCCGCCCGTCTCGTCGTCGCTCGCCTCGCCGACGAAGTAGCGCTTCCGGTCGTGCATCTCGCGGTGTTCGACGCGGTCCGCCTTCTCGGCGAGCCAGTCGTGGACGCGCCCGATGTCGACGTTCCACTCCGGCTTGCCGGTCAGCTCCGGCATGTACTGGATGAGCTGGAGCTGGAGCCCCTCGTTGTCGGCGACGTGCTCGACCATCTCCTCGACGTAGCCCGCGGTGTGCGTGAACACGACCATGTTGAGCTTCACGGGGTCGAGTCCGGCCTCGACCGCCGCCTTCACGCCTTCGAGGACCTGCTCGTAGGCGCCGGACTTCGTCACCTCGGCGAAGTCGTCCGGGTCGAGCGCGTCCTGCGAGACGTTGACGCGGTCGAGGCCGGCGGCCTTCAGGTCCGCGGCGCGCCCGGGGAGGAACGTGCCGTTCGTCGTCATCGACACCTCCATCGAATCTGGCGTGCGCTCGATGATCTCCTCCAGGTCCTGCCGGAGCATCGGCTCGCCGCCGGTGAACTTCACGGCGTCGACGCCGTATCCCTCGACGACCTCGAGGAACCGGACCACGTCGTCGGCGCTCATCTCCGCGTCGCTCGGCTCCATCGGCCCGCGCGTATCGCCTAACCCCTCGTTGTGACAGTAGACGCAGTCGAAGTTACACCGGTCGGTAAGCGAGATCCGCACCCCCGTCACCTCCCGTCCGAAGTCGTCCGCGAGTGGGCCGGCCATGGAAGACAGGAACGACCACGCGCGCTTAAATATCCGGGTCGTTCGTGCGGATAGGTAACGTTTGCCGGTTACGTCCAAGCCGACGTGCGGCCGACCGACGGTTACGTCGAGACCGGTGAGCGGCCGACCGACGGTTGCGGTCCGAGTCCGCGCGGCGGTCACAGCGACACGCGCAGTCCGTCGGCCGCGGCCCGTACCTCGCCGTCGAACCCCGCCTCGCGGACGCTTTCCGTCATCTCGCGCTCGCGGCCGCCGGTGTGCGGGTAGAGGTGCGAGAGCAGGAGCGTCCCGACCTCGACGTCCGCCAGCGACTCGCCGAGGCTCGTTGGCGTCGGGTGATTCGACACGTCGACGTCATCTGGGAACGAGCAGTCGTGGACGAGGCAGTCGGCGCCGTCCGCGAACCGCGCCATGCCCGCGAACGCCTCGGTGTCTCCGGAGAGCGCGAGCGGGCCGTCAGCGGGCGTGGCGTCCGAACTCGGCGGCGAGAAGCGGTAGGCGAACCCGTCCATCGAGTGGCGCGTCTCCCGGGCCGTCACGTCGAACCCGCCGGCGGCGAACGGGCGCGCGCTCGACACCTCGCGGACGGCGAGGTCGATCCGGCCGTCGAGGTAGTCGTGAACGCCGAGCAGGCCGTCGACGAGCGACTTCGTGCCCGCGGGCCCGACGACTTCGAGGTGTTCCTCGCCGGCGAGCCAGCGGGCCTTCAGGAGCGGCAACAGCGCCGCGACGTGGTCGAGGTGGTGGTGGGTTAGGAGGACCGTCGAGACGCCTTCGTAGCCCGTGTCGGTCCCCGCGAGCCGCTGGAGGACGCCGCTGCCGCAGTCGACGAGCAGCGATCGGTCGCCGTCGTCGAGGAGGTAGCCGGCCTGCGCGCGGTCCGGGACCGGCATCGCGCTGCCGGACCCGAGCACGGTGAGTTCCATGCCGACGGGTCGCGGCCCCACCCACCTAATTGGCTCGGCCGCGCGGCGGTCGACCGTGGTCGGCTCCGGTCCGATCGGACTCGCTCCGAGGGGCGGGTCACTTGATGAGGAACACCGGAACCGACGCGTCGTCGGCGACGCGGTCTGAGACGCTCCCGAGCGACCGAATCCGCTCGCGCGGCGACTTCCCCTCCGGGCTCATCACGATCACGTCGATGCCGGCCTCGTCGGCGTACCCGACGATCTCCGTGTCGGGCGTCCCGTGCGCGACGTGCGTCTCGGCGTCCAGCCCGGCCTCGGCGGCCGCGTCGGCGACCGCCGCGACGGCGGCCTCGCCCTGCGATTCGAGGTCCTCGACGACCTCGTCGTGGAGGTCGCCCGAGTTGGCGGCCGCGATCCGCCGGTCGACGACGTACAGCGCGTGGAGCGTCGCGTCGTGGTCCGTCGCGAGCCGGACCGCGTGTTCGAGCGCGCGGTCGACCGCCTCGCTCCCGTCGGTCGGAACCAGTATCTCGTCGTACATGCGTCGTCGTTCGCCCGGCCGAGGCTTAACCGTGGGGCCTCGGGGCCGGACCCTGGGAGCGCCGCGCCCGTGCTAACCGCCGGGCGCGAAGCGCGCTACTCGCCGCGCCAGCGGCCGCCGATCTCCTCGCGCCGCATGCTGTTCGCCTCGCCGTCGCGGAAGACGCTGACGCGGCCGGTCTCCTCGCTCAGCGTCACCGTCGCCACGACCTCCGGGCGGACCGAGGTCTCGATGGCGCTCATGTGCCGCGACCCCATCCACGGCTCGTAGCTCACGTCGTCGACGAGATCGGTCTCCTCGTCGCGGGTGCCCAGGTCGCGGAAGCGGACCATCTGGGCCTCGATCTCGCCGTCGACCGCGACGACGACGCCGCCGTCCTGCGCGACGCTCACCGACTCCGCCGCCGTCGCGAGCGCGCCCCCGTCGAAGACGGATGGGGCGGTGTCGCGGGGCCAGCGGTTGTCCCCCATCGGGTCGGCGTACGCCCCGTAGTCGCTGTCGCCGATGACGGCGAAGTACAGTCCCGGCCCCTTCACGTGCGGTTCCTCCCACCCGTCGAAGGAGACGCTGACGTGTTCGGCGCAGTACATCAGCCGGTCGACGACTTCGCACACGCGCTCGTGGTCGCCGTAGTCGATGGCGAGGTCGCTCATCGCCGTCGGTCCTCCCGGTTCGGTCGCCCGCCGCGATTGCCGCCGTCGGTCACGGTCGAGCAAACGAGTCCCCGGTATATAAGAGCCACCGAGTGGGGCGGCGTCGCACGGCCGCCGCGCTCGCCCCGGGCGCTCGCTATCGCCGCCACTCCGTGAACAGTCGCGTGTCGAACCGGTCGGCGCGGACGAGGCCGACGCCGAACGCGGCCGCGACCGCCGCGGGCAGGAGGTTCCCGAACCAGACGTTGATCCCGCCCCAGAGGATCACGAAGCTCACCATGTCGTCGAGCATGAACTCGCAGTCGCGCAGCCGGTCGCGGATCCCGACCGCCGCGAAGGCGCGGTCGAGCGTGACGACGGCGACAATCGCCGACAGCACCCACCCGGCGTAGTTCGAGAGGGGCACGCCGTAGAACGGTCCGCCGCCGAAGTTCCAGAAGCCGAGCGACACTGCGCCGGGGTCCAACACGACGTCCATCGCGACGACGACCGGGATCACCGTTGCCAGTCGAACCCACACGCTGTCGGCACGCGGGCCGAGCAGCAGCAGACACAGCAGGTAGGCGTTCATTACGAGCGGGATGAAGAAGACGGGAAGCGCGACCGGGACCCCGCCGAGCATCGGTCCGAGGTCGACCGTGTACGCGAACTCCCCGTACGGCCACCCGGTGGCGACGCCGACCGACTCGATGAGGTACGTGTACGCCATTAGGACGCCGATCCAGCCGAGCGCGCGGCGGTCGATCGTCGGCAGCACGCCGACGACCAGCGGCGAGCGCATCACGATCACGCCGAACAGCACGAACCACGGGTGGAACGCGAACGGCTCGGGCACCCACCCCTCGGCGCTGCCGACGAGCGCGATCGCCCCGACGAGCGGGAAGACGACCGCGATGGTGAAGCGGTTCTCACGGACGAGCCGGTCCAGCAGCGCCTCGGCCTCGTTGCGCGTGTCCGGCGCGCGCTCGCGGAGCGCGTCGAGCCGAGAGCCGGTCGTCGCGGCGGCGGTCGTCCCGGCCGATCCCGCCCGGTCGCCGTCGCTCACGGTAGCGCCTCCCAGAGCGGGTACACCCGCCAGAGGCCGCCCATCGACAGCAGCGTGCCGACGACGGTGTTCAGCGCCGGGAACCACCAGTACGCGCGGTCGACCGAGACCGACGAGCGCGCGACCCACGCGACGAACAGCGGGTACACGCCGAGCAGGGCGCCCAGCCGCGGGTCGACGAGCCAGAACGCGGCGGCCGCGGCGGTCCACACCCCGAAGCAGTAGGCGTACGTGCGCGCCTCGCCGAGGACGGTCGCGGTCGTGTCGATCCCCGCCGCGCGGTCCGGCTCGATGTCCGGGATCGCGGAGAACGTGTGCATCCCCATCGTCCAGAGCCACGCGCCCGCGAGCGCCGCGAGCGGCGGGTGCGCGCCCGCAACCGTCGCGTACGCCGCCGCGCCGGGGAGGACGTACAACCCGTTCGACAGCGAGTCGAGGAACGGCGTCGTCTTGAACCGGGCCGGCGGCGCGCTGTAGCCGACCGCCAGGGCGAGGAAGCCGAGCAGGTACGGCCACGCGACCCGCGGGGTGATCGCGAGCGTCGCGAGCCCCAGCGCGCCGGACGCGACGACGGCGACCGAGACGAACCGGCTCCCTCGCCAGCGCGCCTCGCGGCCCTCCTTCTTCGGATTCAGCTCGTCGATGTCGGCGTCGAACACGTCGTTGACGCCGTAGAGGAAGACGTTGGCCGGCACGAGGAAGTACGCCGCGAGCGCGACCGTGACGGGCGTGAACAGCCCGCTCACGTCGCCGATCCCGTAGGTGACGCCGACGGCGACCGGCCCGGCGAGGTAGAGCCAGAACCGCGGCCGCGACAGCACCAGCAGGTACCGGAGCCCCTCGCCGCCGCTTCTCGCGGGCCGGTCCCCGCCCTCGGCGGTGGCTCGCTCGCCGTCGGTCGCCGGTCGATTCTGGTCGCTCACGGCGGAGATCACACGTCGTCGCCGGCCATCGCTTCCGCGGTCAGCCCCCCGCTGATGAGACACATCGGGACGCCGATACCGGGCGTCGTCGTCGATCCGGTGAAGTACAGCCCGTCGACCGCGTCCGAGGTATGCCCGGGCCGGAGCAGCGAGGTCTGCGTGAGCGTGTGCGCCAGCCCCAGCGCGCTGCCCGCGTAGCTGTTGTACCGGTCCGCGAAGTCGTCGACCGAGAACGTCTCCTCGACGACGACCCGGCCGCGGAGGTCGGTCCCGGTGTTCTCCGCGATGTCGTCGATCACGAGGTCGCGGTACCGGTTGCGGATCTCGGGGGTGTCACGGATCCCGGGCGCGATCGGGACGAGCGCGAAGAGGTTGCTGTGGCCCTCCGGCGCCACCGTGTCGTCGGTCTTCGAGGGGACGCAGAGGTAGTAGGCGGGGTCGTCGGGCCACTCGGGATCGTCGAATATCTGTTCGAAGTGTTCGTCCCAGTCAGTCGGGAGGACGAGCGTGTGGTGTTCGAGGTTCGGCACGTCGCCCTCGACGCCGAGGTACAGTAGGAACGCGGAGGGCGCGTACGTCCGCGACTCCCAGTACTCCTCGGTGTACTGCCGCTTGCGCTCGGGCAGCAGTTCCTGTTCGGTGTGCGCGTAGTCGGCGTCGGAGACGACGCGGTCGGCGAGGTAGCGCTCGCCGTTCTCGGTGTCGACCGCGAACGCGCCGTACCGCCCCTCGATCCCCGTCACCTCGGCGTCGGTGACGAAGTCGACGCCGAGGTCTTCGGCGAGTTCGACGATGCCGTCGACGACCGCGCCGATCCCGCCGTCGGGGTAGTAGACGCCCATGTTGTAGTCGACGTGGCTCATCAGGTTGTACAGCGCCGGCGTGTTCGTCGGCGAGCCGCCGAGGAACACGAGCGTGTACTGCATCAGCTGCTGGAGCTTCGGGTGGTCGAAGTAGTCCTCGACGTGCCCCTGCATCTTACCGAGCAGCGAGAGCCCCCACGAGTAGCGCATCACGTCGGTGTCCACGTAATCGCGCAGCCGCGGGCGGTCCTCGTACACGAAGTGTTCCATCCCGATCTCGTAGGTCCGCTTGGACTCCTCGAGGTACGCGTCGAACGCCTCGCCCGCGCCCGGCTCGTACGACTCGAAGATCTCCCGGTTCGCATCGCGGTCCGGCAGCACGTCGACCTGATCTCCGTCCTTCCAGAACACGCGGTAGTGTGGGTCGAGCCGCTCCAGCTCGTAGAACTCGTCCGGCGACCGCCCGAAGTGCCCGAAGAAGCGCTCGAAGACGTCGGGCATCAGGTACCACGACGGCCCCATGTCGAACTGGAAGCCGTCGACTTCGAGCCGGCTGGCGCGGCCGCCGAGCTGTTCGTTCTTTTCCAACAGCGTGACGTCCGCGCCGGCGTCCGCGAGGTAACAGGCCGTCGAGAGTCCGCCGAATCCGCCGCCGATAACGACGACGGACTCGCCGGCAACGCCGTCGATGTCCGGGACCACGTCCATACGCGATCCTAGGGACGGCTCCGGTATAAATCCGGTCAGACGCGTCGCGGGAAGGTCCCTGACACGTTCGGTCGGCGGGGCTCGCGACGGCATCGCAGCGGTCCGCCACGGCGACGGGAGCGCGCGAGCGGAGCGGCGGGGGCGGCCGGAGTGGATACCACTAAGTCGCCGACGCGCGTACTCCCGTTCACATGGATCTGACGGTCGCGATCACTGGAGCAACGAGTGGGATCGGGCGGGCCGTCGCCGAGACGTTCGTCGACGAGGGGGCGTTCGTCGCCGTCTCCGGACGCGACGGCGCGGCCGTCGATCGGACCGTCGCGGCACTGAACGGCGCGGGCGACGACCCGGACGGCGACGCCGAGGGCGACGCGGACGCCGGGGACGGCTCGCCGGCGGACGACGGCGGGACCGCGTGGGGCGACCGCGTCGACGTGCGCGACGAGTTCGACCTCGAACGCTTCTTCGAGCGCGTCGCCCGCGAGGCCGGCCCGGTCGACGTCGTGTTCGCGAACGCCGGCGTGTTCCACGGCGCGCCGGGCGAGCGGCCGACGACCGAGGTCACGTACGCCGACTACGACGACACGATGCGCACGAACGCGCGCGGCGTGTTCGCGACGATCCGCGAGGCCGTCCCGCACCTGGCCGACGACGCGCGCGTCCTCGTCCCGTCGGGCGCGGTCGCCGCCGAGTCGAAGCCCGGGATGGGCGCGTACGCGGTGTCGAAGGCGGCCGCCGAGGGGGTCGCGCGCGGGTTCGCCGCCGACCTCGACGCGACGGTCGGCGTCGTCGACCCCGGGCTCGTCGCGACCGACCTCACGGGGAAAGAGCGCGCCCGCGACCCCGAGAGCGTCGCGCCGCTGTTCGTCTGGGCCGCCACCGAGGCGCCGGCCGGGGACCTGAACGGCGGTCGCCTCGGGTTACGGGAGTGGAAGTCCGCGACGCGGTAGGCAGTTTGGCGCGCGTTACTCGCCCGTCTCGATCGGCGCGCCGACGAGGTTCCCCCACTCGGTCCACGAGCCGTCGTAGTTCCGCACGTCGTCGTAGCCGAGCAGCTCGTGGAGGAGGAACCACTCGATCGACGAGCGCTCGCCGACGCGGCAGTAGGTGATCGTCGACTCGTCGCCGTCGACGCCGGCGTCGCTGTACAGCTCGCGGAGCTCGTCCGCGCTCTTGAACGTCCCGTCCTCGTTCAGCGTCGTGCCGATCGGGACGCTGCTCGCACCGGGGATGTGACCGCCGCGCTGGGCGGTCTCGTTGAGCCCCTCGGGGGCGATGACCTCGCCGGAGAACTCCTCGGGCGAGCGGACGTCGACCATCGGGATCCCCTCCTCGATCGCCTTGTCGATGTCGTCCTTGTACGCGCGGACGCTCTCGAAGGGACCGCGGGCCTCGTAATCGCGGGGCGTGAAGTCGGGCTCCTCCGTGGAGAGCGGGTAGTCGTTCTCGACCCAGTACCCCTTCCCGCCGTCGACCACGCGGATGTCGTCGTGACCGTAGTACTTGTAGATCCAGTAGCCGAACAGCGCGAACCAGTTCGGCACGCGGCCGCCGCCGTACACGACGACGGTGGTGTCGGCGTCGATGCCGCCCTCACCGTTTCGCGCCGCGAAATCCGCCTTCGAGACGATATCGCGCTCCGTCTCGTCGGTGAAGACCGCGTCCCACTCGAAGTTCAACGCGCCGGGTATGTGGCCCTCCTCGTAGGGCGTGTACTCCGACTCGTCGGTGACGGTCGGGTTGTTGATCTCGACGAGCCGGTGGTCGGCGTCGTCGTCCTGAAAGGTGTCGAGGCGCTCTTCGACCCAGTCCGCCGTGACGAGTACGTCTTCGGACATCACCCGTAGTAGGGCCTAAGCCCGCTTTGAACGTCCGATAATGGCGGTTCTTTCCGGCGCCTGTGACGACCGGCAGCCGGCCGAAACGCCGGATTTCGACCGCCTCGAGCGCGCTCGCTCGTTTATTCCGGCTGACACCTACCGGATCACCGTCACTGGCACGTCCGCCTTGTCGACGACGCTCTTGGCGACGCTGCCCACGACCTGCTCGCGCTCCTCGGAGAGCCCGCGGTGACCGACGTAGATCGCGTCGACCGTCTCTTCGGCCGCGTACTCGGTGATCGCGTCGGCCGGCCGGCCCGTGAGCAGTTGGGTCTCCACGGTGATCGGCTCGTCGACCGCCTCCTCGGCGATGGCGCGGGCGCTGTCCAAGACCCCCTGCCCGGCCTCGACCGCCGCGTCCTCGCCCGGGAGGATGATCGTGCCGTCGACCAGTTCCGAGTCCGGCGTTAACACGTGGGCGATCTCCAGCGTCTCGTAGAACGCGACCGCCTGTCGCGCCGCGTACCGGACCGCCTCGTCCCCCTCCGTCGATCCGTCGGTCGCAACGAGGTAGCTCATACGCGGAGATGCGTCCGACGGACACATAATTCCTGTCGGGCGTTCCCGGTCTGCGGCTCTGCCGGCGGCGACTCCGCGTCGCGCCGCGGGCGGCGACGGCGGATTCCATCGTCCGCCGGCACCCGCCACCGGTCGGAGCCGACCTTACCGTCCGCCGGCGTTCGCTCCCGGCCGGACCGAGTCGCCCTCGGAGGCGTGGATCGCGTCGAGAACCTCCTGAACGCGGGTCGCCTCCGCGAACGAGACGAGGTCGCCGTCGTCGCCGTCGAGCGCGCTCGCGAACTCAGTCAGGAGCGCGCGCACGCTGTCGCCGCGCTCGTCGACGAGCGTCGCCTCGGTCTCGCGGCCGCGGTCGCGAACGAGCCGGTACCACTCCGTCAGCGACAGCGACGCCTCGTCGCCGACGACGGTGACGCTGTTCTCTTCCTCGCCCTCGTGGTCGCACAGCAGGTCGAGCGTCCCGCGGACCCCGCCGGCCCGGAACGTCGCGACCGCGTCGTCCTCATAGGTGTCGGGTCCGGAGTACCCCACGTCCGCCGAGACGGTCTCGACCGGGCCGAACAGCTCACGGACGCCGAACAGGAAGTGCGTCCCCACCTCCCGGAGCGGGCCGCCCTGCTCGCGCGACTCCAGCCACGCCACGTCCTGCCACTCGCGGGGCCACTCGGGGAACCGGAACCGGAGTTCGACCCGACGCGGGTCGCCGACCTCGCCCGCTTCGACCGCCTCCCGGAGCCGGACGAAGCCGGGGGTGTAGCGGAACGGGAGGTTCACGGCCGTGACGCGGTCGGTCTCCTCGGCGAGCGCGACGAGTTCGCGGCCCGTCTCCGCGTCCGCCGCGATGGGCTTCTCGCAGATCACGTGTTTGTCGGCCGCGAGCGCGTCGGCGACAACCTCCCGGTGCGCGAGCGGCGGGACGCCGACGTAGACGGCGTCGAGGCCGTCCGTCTCGACGAGCGCCTCGTGGTCCGTTGTCGTCGCGGTGCGGTCGGTCCCGTGGTCGGCCGCGAGCGACGCGGCGCGGTCGGCGTCGAGGTCGCAGGCGGCCGCAAGCTCGAACCGGTCGTGGTCCGCTATGACGCCCGCGAGGCGGTTCCCGATGACGCCGCAGCCGACGATGCCGATCTGTATCACGCCCGACGAGAGCGGGCGGACGCGCTTGTAGCTTCGGGAGCCGGACTCGACCCGGGCCGCCTTCGGCCGGTCCCGACCGCCTCAGGTGTCGTCCAGCGGCCGCGCGACCATCTCGCCCCACGGCTCGAAGCCGTGGCGGTCGTAGAACCCCCTCGCGCGGTCGTTCGCCGGGTCAACGTCGAGGACCAGTCGGTCGAGCGGGAGCTCCTGGTCGGCCGCGAGGTCGAGCGCGGCGCCCAGCAGGTTGTCGGCGACGCCGGTCCCGCGGTGCTCGGGCGCGACGTAGAGCTCGTTCAGCACCGCCGCGTCCCATATCATCGCCAGCCGTTCTGGGAGGACGAAGACGTAGCCGACGACGGCGCCGTCGGCCGCCGCTTCGTCACCGGGCCCGTCGGCGCTCCCGTCGACCGCGACGGTCACGCACCGGAGGTCGTCGGCGACGCAGCGGTCGACCCAGTCGAGCCACCGCTCGCGGTACGTGTCGGTGAGCTTCTCCGCGTAGGCGGCCGCCTTCCCGTCGCCGCCGGTGCTCTCGCCGAGGCCGCGCTCGAAGGCCACCTTCGCCGCGTAGAGCCCGTCGGCGTCGCGCTCGCGGTCGTAGGGCCGGATTTCGGGTGTCACGCGTCGCCCTCCGCGGAACCTCCGCTCCCGTCGCCCGCCGACTCGTCGCCCCCGGTCTCCGCGCCTCCACCCTCCTCGCCCTCCAGCACGTACTCCGCGAGCGTCGGGACGAACGTGCCGATGTCGGTGACCATGCCGACCGCCTGCGCCGAGCCGCGGTCGAGCAGCTGGGTGACCGTGGCGGGGTTGATGTCGACGCAGACGGTCTTCGTCGTCGACGGGAGGCAGTTGCCGACCGCGACGGAGTGGAGCAGCGTGGCGAGCATGAGCACGATGTCGGCGTCGCGGGCCTGCTCGCGGATCGCGTCCTGCGCCTCGACCGCGTCCGTGATCGTGTCCGGCAGGGGGCCGTCGTCGCGGACCGACCCCGCGAGGACGGTGTCGACGCCGTTCTCGACGCACTCGTACATCACCCCCTCCGTGACGACCCCGTCCTCGACGGCTGCCTCGATCCCGCCGGCGCGGATGATCTCCGAGATGGTCCAGATGTGGTGTTTGTGTCCCTTCCGCGGGTGTTCGAGCGTCTCAACGTCCATCCCGAGCGAGGTGCCGTAGATCGAGCGCTCCAGGTCGTGGGTGGCGAAGCCGTTGCCCGCGGAGAGCGCGTCGACGTAGCCCGCGGCGACGAGGTCGGCGAGCGCGTCGCCCGCGCCGGAGTGGATCACCGCGGGGCCGGCGACCACCATCACGGTCCCGCCGTCCGCCTCGACGGCGCGGAGCTCCGCGGCGACCTCACGGATCGTCGACTCGGAGGGGCGCTCCGCGGAGACGCCGCCCTGCATGAAGCCGAACGCGCCGCCGCCGCTCCGGGGGCGCTCCGGCGGGTTCACCCGGATCCCGGACTGGTCGGTCGCGACGAGGTCGCCCGCCTCGACCGCGCTGAGCGTCTTGGTGCGGGCGCGCGCCGCCCCGTCGTTGCCCGCGTCCGATGCGTCCGCTCGGTCTCCCTCGCCGGCGTCCGCTGCCGGCTCGGGTTCCACCACCAGCGCGCAGTCCATCTCGATCCCCTCCACGTCGATCCACTCGCCGTCGTACAGCACCTCGGTCGGGTGGTTCGTCGTCGAGTAGAAGTTCGGCGGCACCACCTTGTCCGCGGGCGCGGGGACGAGCTCCACGTCGGACGGGTCCTCCAAGACCGCGCCGTTCTGGTGGAGCTCGTGGAGGATCGCGCGCAGCGTCTCGGGGTCGTCGGCCGAGACGGCCAGCCGGCAGTACGACTCCTCGGTCTCGTGTTTCCCGACGTCGAACCGCTCGACGTCGAACGAGCCGCCAAGGTCCATCACCGCGCCGAAGCAGCGCTGCATCGTCCCGCTGTCGATGAGGTGCCCCTCCAGCTCGACGGTCCGCGACTGGGTCATACGGAGGCGTCGCGCCCCCCGGTGAAACCCGTTTCCCTGCCGCCGTCGCTACCGCCCGATCGTCCCCTGCCGCGTCACCGGCGCGTCGGGGTCGACGAGGAACGCCACGACGGTCGCGCCCTCGTCGCCCGCGGTCACGGTCGGCGGGGCGCCCTCGCCGGTCCACAGGGCGCTCTCCGTCTCCGAGAGCGCGGCGTCGCCGACCTCGGCCGACCCCTCGAAGACGTACACGTAGGCGTCCCGCCCCTCGACGTCGGGGAGCGTCGCGCCCGCGCCGGCGTCGAGTCGAACGTCGTAGCAGTCGACCGCGTTGCGCACGGTGAACGGGTGGTCCGACCCCGCGGGCGCGAACACGCGACGCCACTCGTCCGGTTCGGGGTCCGGGAGCGGGCCGTGCTGGATCCCGGGCTCCAGACCGAGGTCGTGCGGGCGAACGAATATCTGGAGCATCCGGAGCGGCGGGTCGTCCGCGAGTGTCTCCTCGGCGTGCCAGAAGCCCGATCCGGCGTTCATCACGAGGAGGTGCTCCGCGTCGGTGACGAGTTCGTTCCCCTCGCGGTCGTCGTGGCGCATCACCCCCGCGGGCACCCACGAGACGATCTCCTCGTCGCGGTGCTGGTGCATCCGGATCAGCGTGCCGGGGTCCATGAACGACTCGACGACCGTCGAGAGCGGGCCGTACCCGTGGTCGTCGTGGTCCGGGAGGTTCCGCCCGGGGAAGTTGAATCGCGTGCGGAACTTGCCCTGATCTCGAAAGACCTCGGAGCGAGGCGCGGGGAAGAGGTCGCGGTCGGCCGCGGCGGCGGAATCCATTACCAGCCGGTAAAGTCCCGTCGAGCAAAAGCCGTCCGGTGGGGGCGACGCCCTCTTACTCCCCGCGCCCCTCGATCCGATATCGTGACGACCGTCCTCTCGGACCGCGACCGGCGCAAGCGGGACGACCGCCCCGACGGGACGTTCTACGCCGACCCGCGGTTCGTCACCCACGCCGACGACGCGTTCCTCGACCGGCTGACCGCGCTGTACGCGTCCGTGACCGATCCCGACGACCGCGTCCTCGACGCGATGAGCAGTTGGGTCTCGCACCTGCCCGACACCGACTACCAGCGCGTGGTCGGTCACGGGCTCAACGAGGCCGAGCTGGCCGAGAACGACCGGCTCGACGAGTTCGTCGTGCGCAACTTCAACCAAGATCAGTCGCTCCCGTTCGCCGACGACGCGTTCGACGCCGTCTGCTGTGCGCTGTCGGTCCAGTACCTCCAGTACCCCGGCCCCGTGTTCGAGGAGTTCGCCCGGGTCCTCGCGCCCGGCGGAACGATAGTCGTCAGCTTCTCGAACCGGATGTTCCCGACGAAGGCCGTCCGCGCGTGGCGGGCCGCCTCGATGGACGAGCGCGCCGACCTCGTCGAGCGGTACCTCGACGCCGGCGGCTTCGACGTGACGGACCGGATCGCGGAGCGCCCGGGTCAGGACCCCTTCTACGCCGTGGTCGGAACGCTCCCGTGACCCCCCGCCGCGCCGCGGCCGCCGTCGTCGACATCGGACTCGCGCTGGCGCTCGGCGCGGCCGCACGCCTCGCGCACGTCTACTGGTACCGCGCCTTCGCGACGAGCGTCCCCGTCGACCTCGCCGGCTCGGTCGCCCTCGGGGTCGTGTTCGCCGTCGGCCACCTCGTCGTCGCCTCCGGCGACCGCGTCTCCGCCGCGACGGAGCGACGGCCCGACTCGCGGGCGTGGGGGCCGCGTCGAACCGCCGCCGCGTTCGGCGTCGGGTTCCTGCTCCACGCCGCCGTGGCGCCCGCGTTCACGCCCTTCGGCCTCGAACCGGCCGGCGTCAACGCGGCGCTCGCGGCCGGGGGTGTCGCGGTCGGGCTCTGGTCGCTCGGGGTCCGTCGCGCGGCGCGGACGGGAGCGTAGCCGGCCCGGAACAGGAGCCGGGACCGACGGCGGCCCCGGTCAGTCCGCCGCCGCCGACTCGGCCGCTTCCAGCCCCGAGCCGCTCGGCGGCCGGAGGACGAACACCGCCAGTCCCGCGGCGACCGCGAGCGCACCGCCGAGGGCGAACGTCGGCGTCCAGCCGAGCGTCGCGACGAGGTAGCCGGCGACGGTGCCGGAGAAGACGCCGCCGCCGACCTTCGCGGTGTACAGGACCGCGTAGTTGCCGGAGGAGTTGGCCGAGCCGTAGTAGTCGGCCAGCAGGGACGGGAAGTAGACGTACAGTGGCGAGGAGAAGAACATCGCGCCGAGGACGAACGCGACGAAGACCGCGCCGTTACCGGCCTCGCCGGCGGCCACCAGCCCGACCCGGAACAGCCCGGCGAGGAGGAACGAGCCCGCCATCACGCGCTTGCGGCTGAACCGGTCGGTCGCCTCGCCGAGGATCAGCCGCGACACCCCGGCGGCGATGGGGAGGAGCGTCGCGGAGAGCGTCGCGATCAGCGCCGCGAGCCCGAAGTTCTCCGCGAACCGGACCACGTTGGCGATCACGAGGAGGTCCGCGCTCGCCATCGCGATGAACATCGCGTACAGCAGCCAGAACTGCCACGTCGAGAGCATCTCGCGCGTCGAGTAGTCGCGGCCGCGGATCGACGCCGCGAGCCCCTCGTCGCCGTCCCCGCCGTCGGCGTCGTCCGTCCGGTCCAGCCAGTCTTTCGGCGGGTCACGGAGGAGGAACGACCCGACGAGCGTCACGAGTAAGATTCCGATCCCGATGTTGCGGAGCACGTCGCCGTACCCCGCCACGGTCGCGTTCGCCCGGACGTACGGGACGACGAGGGCGCTTCCGGCCGCGAACGCCATCGTCCCGACGCCGGTCGTCAGCCCCGTGCGGTCGGGGAACCACTTGACCGCGGTGTTGACCGCGACGGTGTACACGATGCCGACGCCGACCGCGCCGAGCGAGTACAGGAGGTACAGCTGCCAGAGGCTCGTCGCGTACGCCAGTCCGATGTACCCGCCGCCAGCGAGGATCGCCGCGAGGAACGTGAGCGTCCCCGGGCCGCGGCTGTCTCGCCACTTGCCCGCGGGGAACTGCGAGAGCGACTGGAACACCACGTAAAACGAGAACACCGCGCCCAGCGCCGGCAGCGCGATGTCGAGGCTGTTCGCGAGCGGCTGCTCGATCGACGACCAGACGTACTGGTACGGGCTCACCGCCGCCATCATCCCGGCCGCAGCGGCGATCTGCCACCATCGCGAGAACCCGAGAATGTCGGCCGCGCGCGCGGCGTAGTCGACGCCGCCCGCCGCCCCCTCCTCGGCGGCCGCCTCCGCCGACTCGTCCTCAGCCATCGTCGTCCGTCGTCCGCGTGCTGTCGGTCTGTGTCATGTGGTCTCCGTCCCTCGTCGGACCGCGGCGCGCTGCCGACTCCCCGTCGACTCCCCGCCGACCCGCTGCGGCCGTCTCGTTTCCACCCACCGCGCTCGCCGACTAAAACGCGTCGTTGGGGTCGGTCCGCGGCCCCCGACAAATAAATTATGATAATCGTTTATCCTGTCGAAAAATGTTAAGAACAGCCAGATCTTATCGAAATCCGAACAACAGGTCGGTAGCTATCCGACCTTTTTCGCAATTCATGTCCACCGATATCGACGCCACCGACGCGACGGGCGAGACCGCGGCCGTGTCTCCGGACGCCGACGCCGCAGCGACGGGACGCTTCGAGCGCGTGCTGGTCGTCGCGACCGACGATCCGGCCGGACGGGCGGCGGTGTCGACGGCCGTCGACCTCGCGGCGACGCACGGAGCGGTCGTCGACGCGCTGTACGTCGTCGACACGGCAGAGGCGTGGGACGTGGTCGTCGAGCGCCGCGAGCGGACCGGCGAGGAGCTCGTCGAGGCCGCCGAGGACGCGGGCGCCGCGGTCGGCGTCGACGTCGAGAAGTGGTTCCGCTACGGGACCACCCACCGGGAGGCGGTCGACTTCGCCGCCGCGCACGACGCCGACCTCGTGGTTGTCGGCTCCGCGCGCCGGACCGGGCTCGACCGGCTCCTCCGTCCCGACCCGGTCCCGGCCCGCGTCCGGCGCGGCGCCGACGTCCCGGTCATGGTCGTCGGACCGGACGACGGCTGAGCCCGTCTCGCGCCATCGGAGGCGCCGCACGCGACCGGTTAAGTGGGCCCGGCCCCAACGATCGGTGTGACAGACGTAGGCATCGTCGGCGCGGGCGCGGGGGCGGCCGCGGCGGCGTTCGTCATCGACCGGACCGTGCCGGAGGCGGACGTGACCGTGCTGGAGAAGTCGGGCGGCCTCTGTGGGCGCGCGGCGACCCGCCGCCACGACGACCTCACGTACGACTACGGGGCGAACTACCTGAAGAGCGACGACGACCGCGTCGTCGAGCTGATCACCGAGACGCTCGACGACGAGGGGCTCGTCGAGGTGACGGAGCCGGTGTACACCTTCGACGTCGACGGGGCGGTGTCCCCGGGCCGCGACGCCGACGAGCACAAGTGGAGCTACCGGCGGGGGCTCACACAGATCGCGAAGCGGCTGTTCGGCCGCACGGACGCCACGGTCCACCGGCGCACCCGGGTCGAGACGGTTCGACGGACGAGCGCCGAGGACGCGTGGGAACTCGACGACGCGGACGGCGAGACGCACGGGCCGTTCGACCGCCTCCTCATGAACCCGCCGGCCCCCCAGACCGCGGAGCTGCTCCGGACGGCTGAGTGGGACGACCCGCTCCGCGAGACGCTGGTCGACGCTGTCGGCGGGGTCGAGTACGGCAGCGTCTGGACCGCGGTGTTGCGCTACCCGTTCGAACTCGACGTGCCCTACTACGCGCTCGTGAACACCGACAAGGAGCACGCGGTCGGGTGGATCTCGCGCGAGGAGTGTAAGGCCGGGCACGTCCCGGACGGCGAGACGCTGCTCGTCGTCCAGGCGAACGGCGCGTGGTCGACCGAGCACTACGAAGACGACCCCGCGGGGAACGTCGCCGCGCTCGCCGACCACGCCGCCGACATCATCGGCGACGACCGGCTGGCCGACCCCGCGTGGACGGACCACCAGGGGTGGCGCTATGCGCTCCCCGAGGTGGGCGTTGACGGCGGCCCCGTCGACTCGGCCCGCGACGCAGGGCTGTACCTGCTCGGCGACTGGGTCGCGGGCGAGGGACGGCTCCACGCCGCAATCGCGAACGGGCTCGACGTCGGCGAGCGCGTCGCGTATCGGATCTGAGAGGGCGGAGACGGCGTCGGCCGGTCCGAGGCGCTGTCACCGGAGAAGTGGTCGGTTTGTGAAGCGGTTCGACGGCGCGCCGAGCGGCGGCGTCAGTTCGTCGTGATGCGGTACTCGACGGTCCCCAGCCCGGGGAGCGTGAACGTCTGGACCCGACCGCTGCGCCGGCGCAGGGTCCGCAGGACGGACCGCGAGAGGACGGCGAGCGCGACGGTGCCGGTCAGGACCGCGACGGTCGCGACGGGGTAGGAAAACGCGACGAACGGTGCGACGACGAGCGCGAGGAACGCGAGCGTCCCCAGCGGCGAGCGGCTGCCCGGCGGCGAGCCCGAGCCGATCGGTCGGTGTTCCTCGGCCGGCGTGATGTAGCCTTGATACATATCTCACTGTACACGCTCGGGCGACTAAAAACTTTCACTTTCCAAATAGGTTTTGAGAAACGGTACCATGTCACATATCCGTAAATCAACTGAAACGGTCGTTAATGCGGTGTAAGTCGTACCATGCTACTCGTTGGTACACTTCTCATATTTCTGTGAGGAGTCCCGTCGTCCGCGTCGACGACTCCGATCGCCGGGGCCTCGACAGAGACGGACGGCGGTCGCGGTCTCGGCGGCGGGCGGCTCGTCTCCCCGGCGGCGATTCCGGTGGTGCGACGGGTCGGCGGTGCTTTTATTCCGCTCCACCGACTTCCGTAGATACGGACAGACACGATGACACTCGACACACCCACCACCGATCCGACGGTCGTCGTCGCGGCGCCGGAGCGCAGGCGCGTGGTCGCCGGTCTCGCAGACGAGGCCGTCGAGACCGTCGCGGACCTCCGCGTGCGCGGGCGGGCCGAAGAGATCGCCGCCGAACTCCGCGAGACGCACCTCCCGGCGCTGGAGGCGGCCGGCTACATCGAGTGGGACCGCGAGGCCGGGACCATCGAACCCGGCCCGAACTTCGAGGAGGCCGCGGCTCACGTCGACGACCTCCCGATGCCGGACGGCGAGCCCTCCGACGACTGACCGCTCCGCCGACCGATCGCTCCGACGGCTGACCGCTCTGTCGGCGGCTCCGGCGGGACGGTCGAGCGCGCGTGGCGGCCCGAGAGCGACTGCCGCGGACGCGGCCCGAGACGTTTATCCCCGGGCGCGGGCGACACCCGACAGCGATGGCCGAGCCGATCCTGAAGTGGGCCGGCGGGAAGCGCCAGCTGCTCGACCAGCTGTACGCCCGCTTCCCGGCCCAGTTCGGCCGGTACCACGAGCCGTTCGTCGGCGGCGGGGCCGTCTTCTTCGACTTAGAGCCCGCCCGCGCGACGGTCAACGACGCGAACCCGCGGCTGGTGAACTTCTACGAGCAGGTTCGCGACCGCCCCGAGGAGCTGATCGCCCGGCTCGCGTCGTTCGACGACCCCGAGAGCGACCCCGACCCGACCCTCCCGTACGCCGAGGAGACGGCGCGCGGCCGGGACGTGGACTCGTACTACTACCAGCAGCGCGCGCGGTTCAACCGCCGGCCGTACGAGGGCGAGTTCGACCCGCTGGCGGAGGCCGCCCTGCTCTTGTACCTTAATCGGACCTGTTACAACGGCCTCTACCGCGAGAACGCCGACGGCGGGTTCAACGTCCCGATCGGTCGGTACGCCGACCCCGACTGGGTCCAGCGCGACCGGATCCGGCGCGCGAGCGACCTGCTCGCCGACGTCGAGGTCCGGCAGGGCGACTTCGCGTACGTCCTCGACGCCGCCGAGCCGGGCGACCTCGTCTACTTCGATCCCCCCTACGAGCCGATGAGCGCGACCGCGAATTTCAACGAGTACAGCGCGTCCGGGTTCGACCGCGAGGACCAGCGGCGCCTGCTCGACGTGGCCGCCGACCTCGACGACGCCGGCGTGTGGGTCGTGCTCTCGAACAGCGGCGTGATGTACGACGCCTACGTCGACGCGGGGTTCCGCGTCGACCGCGAGGACGCAACCCGCGCGATTAACAGCGACGCCGAGAGCCGCGGCGCCGTCGACGAGATCGTCGCGACCAACGTCCCGCCGGCCGAGCGTTGCGAGGCCGGCCAGCGAGAGCTCTCAAGATACTGAGAACGGCGCGACCGATTCCCCTGACTCCGCCACGCGTCCGCTC
>NZ_SGTX01000021.1:0-44018 GCF_005435025.1 Halorubrum sp. CGM4_25_10-8A
GGACTCGAAGGGGCAGTCGTGCGGCCGCAGTAGGCGACGTTAGCACCGCGGCGGGCGACGCGAGCGAGGAGCGCAACGAAGCGTACTGCGGCCGCACGACTGGGGCTTTGGAGATGTTGTCGGTCGCTCCTCAGAGAGCAACCCCGTACGACATGTGTAAGACCTCCGTTCCGTCTCGTCCGCTGACGCTATCCATTTCCGCGTCGCGACCGAAGCGGCGGTGATGACCGACGACACCGGCGACGACGCCGGCGACGATTCCAGCGAGGACGACGCTGAAGACCTCTCCTTAGATCGCTTCCACGAGGCGCTCGAGGCCGAGGAGCGACCGGTCGCAACGGCGAGCGAGGTCGCCCGCCGGCTCGGAACGTCGCAGGCGGCAGCGCGCGACGCGCTCGCTGCGCTCGTCGACCGCGGCGACGTGGACCGACTCGACGTCGAGGCCGACCCCGTCGTATTCTACCCCCGCGACTGGGGCGCGTTGGCGAGCCGCGAGCGCGTCGTGACCTTCCCGAAGCGCCGCGAGATCGTCGTCGACCGCCCCACGCAGTACACCCGCGCGCGGCTCTCGCAGTTCGCGAACCTCGTCGACACCACCGGCACCGAGCCCGGAACCCGCGGGTATCTCTATCGGATCCGCCAGGAGGACGTGTGGGCAGCACCGTTCGACGACGCCGACGCGCTCGTGGGCGCGCTCCGGTCGGTGCTGCCGCGGCGGTACGAACACCTCGAAGCGTGGGTGCGCGACCAGTGGCGTCGGGCGCACCGCTTCCGGCTGTACACCCACGCGGACGGGTACGTCGTCCTCGAGGCCGCCTCCGAGAACCTGATGGGGAACGTCGCCGACCAGCACCTCGACGACGACCACCTCCGCGCGCCAATCTCGGACACCGAGGCGTGGGTGAACGAGGCGGCGGTCGCCGCGGTCAAGCGCACGCTCTACGACGCCGGCTACCCGGTCGAGGACGACCGCGACCTCGAGACCGGCGACCCGGTCGAGATCGACCTCGCGACCGACCTCCGCGATTACCAGGAGACGTGGGTCGAGACGTTCCTCGACCGCAAGTCCGGCGTGTACGTCGGGCCGCCGGGCTCCGGCAAGACCGTCGCCGGGATCGCGACGATCGCCGCGGTCGGCGGCGAAACGCTGATTTTGGTCCCCTCACGCGAGCTCGCCGACCAGTGGCGCGAGGAGCTGCTGGAGCACTCCACGGTCGACCCCGCTGACATCGGACTCTACCACGGGGGGACCAAGGAGATCCGCCCCGTCACGATCGCGACCTACCAGATCGCCGGGATGGACCGCCACCGGAGCCTCTTCGACTCCCGCGAATGGGGGCTGATCTGCTTCGACGAATGCCATCACGTCACCGCCCCGGTGTACTCGCGGACCGCCGAGCTCCAGAGCAAACACCGGCTCGGACTCTCGGCGACGCCCGTCAGCGAGACTGGCAGCGAGGAAGAGATCTACACCCTCATCGGCCAGCCCATCGGGGCGGACTGGGACGCGCTGTTCGAGGCCGGCTTCGTTCAGGAGCCCGAGGTCGAGATCCGCTACGTCCCGTGGCGCGACGAGACGGCGCGCAACGAGTACGCCGCCGCGGACGGCCGGGACCGCAGACGGCTCGCGGCCGAGAACCCTGCGAAGGTCGAGGAGATCCGGTACCTGCTCGCGGCCCACCGCGACAAGAAGACGCTCGTCTTCGTCGAGTACCTCGACCAGGGCGCCGCGATCGCCGACGCGCTCGGCGTCCCCTTCATCAGCGGCGAGACGCCGCACCACGAGCGCGCGGAGCTGTTCCGCCGGTTCCGGGCGGACGGCGAAGCGGAGGGTTCGGGCGGCGGGGCGGCCGACGACGACCTCGACGTCCTCGTCGTCTCGCGGGTGGGCGACGAGGGGATCGACCTCCCGAACGCCGAACTCGCCGTCGTCGCGAGCGGGCTCGGCGGCTCTCGACGACAGGGCTCACAGCGGGCGGGACGGACGATGCGGCCGACCGGCTCCGCGTTGGTCTACGTCCTCGCGACGCGCGGGTCGAGCGAGGAGGAGTTCGCCCAGCGACAGATGCGGCACCTCGGGCGGAAGGGCGTCCGCGTCCGCGAGACGAACGTCGCGGAGTAGTCCGCGGCCCGACGCCGCCGGACCGGACGCGTGCCGAATCGCGCCGCTCGCTCAGAGCGCGTCAGCTAAGCGCTCGGCCGCCCCCTCGATCTCCCCCTCGTTCTCGACGAACCGGACGGGCGCGTTCTGGTCGCGCGCGTACTGGAGCGCCGCGGACCGGTTGAGGTCCTGCTCGAAGTCGATCTGGCGTTCGGTGACCCCGTCGAGGTCGCGGTCGCTCGCCCGCCTGCGTTCGAGGATCGTCGCCGGTTCCGCCTCCACGAGGACGAACGCGTCAGGCGAGACGTCTTCGAGCACTTCGACTGGAAGCCCTTGGACGTAGCCGGTCAGCGTCTCGACCGCGAGGTGCGTCGAGAGGATCACGTTCGTCGTCTCCGCTTCCTCGGCGACGAACTCGCCTGCGCGGCGCTGGAGCCGCCGCGTCTCGGGCTGTGAGAGCGTGCCGAGCTTGGCCCGCTCGGTCGCGAGCCCCATCGCCGCCGCCTGTTCGAGCATCACGTCGCCGAAGTTGATCAGCTTGTACCCATCTCCGAGTCCGCGCCTGACCGCCTGACAGACGCTGGAAAGGCCGACGCCGTTGACTCCCGACACGATCGTGACTGACATCAGAAGCTCACCTCGTTCTCCTCGTCGCCCGGCATCCCGCCGCGGTCGTCGTAGTACCGGCGGCCGATGAACTGCGCGCCGACGAGCATCATCAGCGTGTCGTAGAGGTCGTCGGCCGAGTCGAACGTCTCGACCTCCGACCGGTCGATGACCGCCCGGATCGTCGTGGACTCTCCGTCGGGCGGCGACAACTCCGTGTCACCGACCGTCTCCAGCACCTCGCTTCGGGGCGCCGGAAACTGTAGTTTCCTCGCGAACAGGTCACGAGTCTCTGGTAAGCGCATACATGACACATGACAGCACACGCTAGCATAAGTGTACATGTCAGTGCCCCGCGACCGAAGTCGCGGGTTACCCCCTCGTTCCGTTGTGACGCGGAGTGTCGCCGCCCCTCCGATGCGTTCCCCTCCCCGCCGCGTCGCGTCCCGCGCTCGCTCGCGGGCCCGGCGGCGGACGAAGCTTTCAACATACGCTCCGCCGACTTCGCGACATGGACGCTGACGAGCCCTCGCCCGCCGCCGATAGGCACGACGACCCACCGACCGTCGCCGAGGCGGTCGTCGACGCGATGCTCGACCGCGGCGTCGACACCGTCTTCGGGATCCCCGGCAAGCAGACCCTCCCGCTGAACCGGGCGCTCGCCGATCGCGACGCGCGGTTCGTCGTCGCCCGCCACGAGACCGCCGTCCCGCACCAAGCGTGGGGGTACGCCGAGACGAGCGAGCCCGGCGCGATGGCAGCCACCTGCGTCGTCCCCGGCCCGGGCGACACGAACGCGATGAACGGGCTGAAGAACGCCCTGAACGACTGCGTCCCCCTGCTCCACCTCGCCGTCGAGACGGAACGGTCGGTCCGCGGCGGCGACGGCATCCACGAGACGCCGCCGGAGACGTACGACACCGTCGTCAAGGAGAACGTCCTTGTCGACTCGCCCGCGGGCGCGGTCCCCGCCGTCGTCGAGGCGATCCGGACCGCCCGCGAACACCCGCAGGGACCGGTCCGCGTGGGGATCCCGAAGGACTTCCTCGCCGGTCGGACCCCGCAGCCCGCGGTCGGCGAGCGCGAGCCGTCACCGCCGCCGGCACCGCCCGCGGCGGCGGTGCGCGAGGCCGCAGACCTGCTCGGCGATGCCACAGCGCCCGTCGTGCTCGCCGGCGGCGGTGTCAGGCGCGCGGACGCGAGCGACGCCCTCCGGTCGGTCGCCGAGGGGCTCGGCGCGCCGGTCGTGACGACGTACAAGGGGAAGGGGACGCTCCCCGAGACGCACCAGCTGTCGGCGGGCGTGCTCTGCGGCGGGGCCAGCGCGGAGCTCCGGGGACTCCTCGCGGACGCCGACGTCGGCCTCGTCGTCGGCTCAGACCTCGACGCGGTCGCGACCGCCTCGTGGTCCGTCGCGATTCCCGAGACGCTGATCCACGTCACGCTCGACGGGGACGACGTCGGGTTCGGCTACGAAGCGGACCTCGGCGTCGTCGCTGACGCGGACCGCTTCCTCCGGGCGCTCACCGACCGCCTCGACGACGAGGGGGTGGCGCCCCGCGGCGCCGACAGCGCCGAGCGCGCCGAGTCGGTCCGCGCGGCCGACCGCGAGCGCTTCGCGGCGTTGTCCGAGCAGAGCGCCGACGGTTCGGGGAAGTCGACGGCCGACGACCGCGAGGAGCGCCCGCTCCGCTCCGTCGAGGCCCTCTCGGCGGTTCGCGACGCGGTCCCGGCGGACGCGGTCGTCGCCGCCGACGCGGGCGGGTTCCGGCTATGGACGCTCGTCTCGTTCCCCGCTGCGGGGCCGCGGTCGTACGTCAACCCCGGTTCGTGGGCGACGATGGGTACCGGGCTCCCGTCGGCGCTCGGCGCCAAGCTGGCGAACCCGGACCGCGACGTGGTCGCGCTCACCGGCGACGGCGGGCTCATGATGTGCGTCCACGAGCTCCACACGCTGGCGAGCGAGGGGATCGACGTCACCGTCGTCGCGCTCAACAACGACGACTACGCGATCATCAGCGAGGAGGCGTCGCGGTCGTACGACTTCCCGGACCAGAGCTACGGGTGGGCGGAGACCGGCCTCGACCTCGTCGCGGTCGCGTCGGGGATGGGCCTGCCCGCGGAGCGCGTCCATGCGCGCGGCGCGGTCGGCGACGCCGTCGAGCGCGCCCGCGACCGCGACGGCCCGGCCCTCGTCGAGGTCGTCACCGATCCGGACGAACCGCAGGCGAGCGAGTGGATGACCGGCCCGCACCCCCGGTCCTAACCGGTCCGTTTCACGCCGAGCGTTTCCGAGATCTGAAGCGATCTATATACTCGTCGGGTCTGAATTTCCCGTATGCGCAACCCGTGGGTTCACGACGATGTCCCGGACGACGCCGGGAGTGGGTACGACGGTCCCGTCCGCCTGCTGGCGGCGTTCATGTGGGGGACGTTGGCCCTCGGCGTCGGGGGGTTCGTCATCCTCTCCGGCGCGGGCGTCATCGACCTCGCCGACGGCGGGTCGTTCGGCGAGGTCGTCACGGGCGTCGTCGCCGCGCTGGCGCTCGCGCTGGCGCTCCCGGTCTTGTTGAAACTGCTCACCATCTCGCGGGCGCTCGCCCTCCTCGCCTTCCTCGGCACCGGCGCCGGGGTCGGCCGGTTCGTGATCGCCCGCGAACCGGAGCGGTTCCGGGGGCTCCTCGACGCGCGCGAGAGCCTCGCCGAGAACGCCGGCTCGCTCGGCGACCTCTTCGACTTCGTCGACTCGATGGCGCCCGGCGCGATCGACGGCGTGACGGTAGTAGCCGACGCCGCGGCGGTAGCGGTCGACGGCGCGATCGCCGTCGCCGTCGGCGTCCCGATCGCGTGAGCCGACCGCCAGCGGGGTCGTGACGGCCGTCCACACGCGCGGTCGGGTTCCGGCGCGTCCCGCGGGACGGGAGCCTTAACAACACCCGTGGTGAAGCCCGCCCATGACGCATCCGAACGACGTCGCCGTCGGCATCGTCGGCCTCGGCGGCATCGGGTCCCACCACGCGACGAAGCTGACCGAGCGCGGCGCGAACCTCGTCGGCGGGATGGACGTCGATGCCGACGCGCGGGCACGGTTCCACGAGGAGTTCGGCGTCCCCGCCTACGAGGACGAGACGGACCTCTACGAGGACTGCGACGCCGTGCTGGTCACCACCCCGAACCGCTTCCACGAAGCGTACGCGACCTCGGCGCTTTCGGCCGACCTCGACGTGCTCTTGGAGAAGCCGCTGGCGCACACGCTCGACAGCGCCGAGCGGATCGCCGACGCCGCCAGCGACGCCGACGGGTTCTGTATGGTCGGGTTCAACAACCGGTTCGCGGAGCCGGTTCAGGTGATCAAACACTACCAAGACGAGGGGAGGTTCGGCGAGACCACCCACGTCGAGGCGAACTACGTCCGGCGGCGCGGCGTCCCCGGCCGGGGCTCGTGGTTCACGTCGGCGGACGTCGCCGGCGGCGGCGCGCTCATCGATATCGGCGTCCACGCGATCGACTTGGCGCTCTACTTCCTCGATCACCCCGAGGTCGTCGAGGTGTCCGGGGACACGCGCTCGGAGTTCGGCGGTCGCGACGACTACGCGTACGTCCACATGTGGGGCGACGACGCGGGGCCGGAGGGGTTCGACGTCGACGACTCCGCGTCCGCGTTCATCCGCGGCGCCGGCGGGAGCACCGTCTCGCTGGAGGTCGCGTGGGCGACGAACCGGCCGGCGACCGACGAGTTCGTCGTCCGGGGCACCGAGGCGGGCGCGACGCTCGACCGCGGCAGCGGCGACCTCACGGTCCACGAGGCGGGCGTCGGCGGCGGCCACCACCTCACGGACGCGAGCGTGGAGACGCGCGACGGCGACGCGCACGCCGCCGAGCAGGCGACGTTCCTCGAAGCGGCCGCCGACGGCGAGGCGCCGTCGATAAACACCGTCGAGGAGGGGTTACGCGTCCAGCGCGTCATCGACGCGATCTACCGCTCCGCGGAGACCGGCGCGGCGGTGCGGCTGGACTGAGCCGCCGACCGAGCAGGCCGACCCGGGAGCCGCGATGGGAACCTATTCGGTGCTGGGGACCGTCACCGCGGACAACTCGTGACCAGCGATCCCGGCCCCACGCCGCCCTCCGAACGGATCACCAGCCTCGACGCGCTCCGCGGCTTCGCGCTGCTCGGCATCCTCGTCATCAACATCCGCGTCTTCTCGATGCCGGAGCAGACCCTGCTCAACCCCACCGTGTACGGCGACTTCACCGGGCTCAACTACTGGACCTGGTTCGTCGGCCACGTGTTCGCGCAGTCGAAGTTCATCACCGTCTTCTCGGCGCTGTTCGGCGCCGGCGTCCTGCTGTTCATCGAGAGCAAAGAGGAGAAGGGCCAAGACGCCGTCCGCCTCCACCTCCGCCGGACCGCGGTGCTGATCGCGATCGGCCTCCTTCACGCGTACCTGCTGTGGTACGGGGACATCCTCGTCACGTACGGGCTGCTCGGGCTGTTCCTCCTCTTCGTCCGCGACCTCGACGCGCGTCGGCTCGGCGGGCTCGCCGGGATATTCCTGCTCTTCGTCCCCGCGATCGAGCTGTTCGCCGCGACCTCGATCGGCGGCGAGGCGATCGCCGGCCAGTGGCTGCCCGCGGAGGCCGCGGTCCGAGACCAGGTGGCCGCCTACCGCGGCGGCTGGCTCGACCAGATGAGCCACCGCGTCTCCTCGTCGTTCCAGCGACAGACGTCCGGGTTCATCGGGTCGAGCTTCTGGCGCGTGGGCGGCGTCATGCTGCTCGGCATGGCACTGTACAGGCGCGGCGTGTTGACCGGCGAGCGCTCGACCGCGTTCTACCGCCGGCTCGTCGCGGGCGGCGTCGTCGGCGTCGGAATCGTCGTCGCCGGCGTCGCGTATATCGAGGCGAACGACTGGAGTGCCGGCGCCGCGCTGTACTGGCGGCAGTTCAACTACGTCGGGAGTCTGCTCGTCGCTGGCGGGTACGTCGGCCTCGTCACGCTGTTCGTCCGGTGGCGCGGTGAGGGGCTCGTGGCCCGCGCGCTCGCCGCGGTCGGCCGCACCGCGTTCACCAACTACCTGCTCCAGACGGTGATCGCGACGACGGTGTTCTACGGTCACGGTCTCGGGCTGTTCGGCTCCGTCAGCCGCGTCGAGGCAATGGGGATCGTCGTCGCGATCTGGGCGGTCCAAGTCCCGCTGTCCGTGATCTGGCTCCGGTACTTCCGGTTCGGTCCCGTCGAGTGGGTGTGGCGGACGCTCACCTACGGGGAGGCACAGCCGTTGCGGCTGAAAGACTGACCCCGCGTTCTCCGAACTGAGACTCGCGAGGACACGTTCAACAGTCCCCGGTCGGACTCCCGCACATGAGCGAGTTCGACGTTCACGACCACCGTCACGAACTGAAACAGCTCCGCGACTCGGGCCGAACGAGCCTCTGGGAGAACAGGGAAGGGATGGCGTGCCCGGTGTGCGACGACGCCTTTTCGCGGCTCTTCGTCACGCGACAGTCCGGGACGACGTTCCCCGAGAACGACGGCGCGCGGTTCTGCCTACTGCGTTCCGACGACGCGGTGTACCTCTTCCGACACTGAGCGACCGGGGGCTCGTCAGTCGTCTCCCACCGGGTCGACGCCGGGCTCGGGCTCGTCGATGTACCGCTCGGTCCACGTGCCGCGCGAGAACCACGCGACGCCGATGACGGCGCCGAGGACGTTTCCGAGTGCCATACCGACCCAGACTCCGGTCTCGCCCCACCCGGCGACGAACACGAGGTACCCGACGCTCGCGACCCGGCCCACCCAGAGGGTGAGGATCGAGATGACCATCGCGGTCTTCGTGTTGCCCGCGCCGCGGAACGCGCCTAAGATCACCTGCGAGACGCCGATGAAGGCGAACTCGACCGACCGGATCCGGACGTACTCCACCGCGTAGCCGATCGTCGCGGGCGCGTCCGGCACGTCGCCGAGGAACGCGCCGACGATCGGTTCGGTGAACGTCACGGCGACGACCGCGACGAGGAACATCACGCCCGCGCCGGTCGTGGCCGCGAACTTCACGGCCCTGCCGGCGCGGTCGGCGCGGTTCGCGCCGAGGTTCTGCCCGACCATCGTGTCGATAGCGCGGCCGAGCCCCATCGCGGGCAGGAAGACGAGCGAGATGAGCCGGTTGCCGAGCCCGTATGCGGCGACGACCGGCGGCGAGAACGTGACGATCATCGCGGTGAGCGTGATCATCGCGAGCGCGCTCGTCGTCTGCTCGACGCTGGAGGGGAGCCCGAGCCGGAAGATGTCCCGGATAAAATCGAGGTCGGGCGCGAGGTGCCCGAGCGTCACGTCGGGGCCGTACCCGGTGCCGAACAGTATCCAGAGGCCGATGGCGGTCGCGACGCCCCGCGAGAGGATCGTCGCGAGCGCGGCGCCCTGGATGCCGATCCCGGTGACCCCCGTCGCCGAGAGCAGCGTCGCCTCCAGCGCGACCGGGTCGAGCGCCGCGAGGCCGGGAACCGCGGCGAGCCACTCGAACAGCGGGTTCCCCTCGAACCCGAAGATGAAGAACGGGTCCAAGAGGACGTTCAGGAGGACGGAAATGAACATGACGGCCATCGGCGTCCGCGTGTCGCCGTAGCCGCGCATCAGCGCCGAGAAGACGAAGAACCCGAACATCAGGGGGATCCCGGCGAAGATCACCTCCATGTAGTCTGCCGCGAGCGGGATCACGGTCGCCGCGGTCTCCGCGTCGCTCGGCAGGATCTCGAGGGCCGGGCGCGTGTAGAAGTAGCCCCCGATCCCGATGAGCACGGACAGCACGGAGACGGTGAAGATCGTCTGTCCCGCCACGAGCCCGGCGGAGCCCTCGCCGTCGGCGCCGGTGTACTGCGCGACGAGGATCGCGCCCGCCGTCGTGAACCCGCCGGCGACCGCGATCAGGAGGAAGATCAGCGGGAACGCGAGGCTGATCGCGCCGACGGCCTCCGCCGAGAGCCGGCCGAGGTACAGGGTGTCGACGATGTTGTACGTCACCTGGAGCAGCTGGATGACGACGATCGGCCACGCCAGGCGGAACAGCGGTCGGAGGAGGCTCCCCTCGGTGATCGACTCCTCGCCGACTGGGTCGTCGGGCGCGGGCTCGGGGGCGTCGGACGCAGCTTCGGGGTCGTCGTCCCCGTCGCGGCCGTCGTCGCCGCCCATGGTATCGCCGCTCGGTCCACCGGAGGGGTCCGGCGGCTCAGAGGAATCCGACGGGTCGGAGGGGTCGGCAGCGGGCTCGTCGCTCACTGCGGTTGAAAAGCCGGGCGCGCTCTATCAGGCTTCCGATCCGGTCACCGGCGCCCGTCGCTACCGTCTATGGATCCGGCGGGATTGTCCGCGTCCGAGGGCCCGCCCTCGGTCGTCTCCGTGGCGCCTGCTCCGTCGCCCGGGGTCGGATCGGCGGCGCCGTGTACTCCGTCGGCACCGGACGTCTCGGTGGCGGCGTCGACGCGGGCGACGCCGGAGGTGTCGTCGAAGACGAGGTGGCGGTGCGGGTACGCCATCTCGACGTCCGCGTCGGCGAGGCGCTCGCGGATCTCGGTGTTCACGTCCGACTGGACCTTCGCGAGCTTGTACGGCTTCTTCACCCAGTACCGCAGCCGGAGGAGGACCCCGTCGTCGGCGAACTCGTGGAGGCGGCAGTCGGGGCCCGCCATGTACCGCGCCACGCCGATCCGGATGTCGGGGCCGCCGTCGACGACGGCCTCGGAGTCGCGCGCCGCGCGCTCGATGAGCCGCCGGGCCTCGGGGATGTCGCTCTCGTAGGTGACGAGCACGTCGATCGAGCGCCGGGTCCGCTCGTCCTCGGCCGAGAAGTTCGTCACGTCGCGCTCGCGCATCGTCCCGTTCGGCACGACGAGGAAGGTGTTATCCAGTGTGAATATCTTCGTGTAGCGGATCGTGATGTCCTCGACGAACCCGGTCGTCCCGTCCTCTAACTCGATCATGTCGCCGATCTCGAACGGCTGGTCCGCGAGGATGAACACGCCGTTGATGAAGTTCCCGACGAGCGGCGCGAGGACGATACCGATGACGGCCGAGAACACTGCGGTCCCGAGGAGGAGGTCCGCGAACCGGAAGCCGACGGCGCCTAGGCCGACCAGCACCGAGGCGGCGATCGTGCCGACCCGGACCCCGCGGACGATCGTCTGCGCGACGCTCTGTCGCGACACGCGGCGGGCGACGGGGCGACCGATCAGCCGGACGAGGAAGTTCGCGAGGACGACGCCGACCGCCAGTGACGCGAGGACGGTCAACACGCCCGTTCCCGGCAGGTCCGCGAGCCGAGAGCCGATATCGGCGAGCCGCGAGACGGCCCCCGCGATCGGCGTTCCCCCCGGGAAGACCATGGGAACCCGCTGTCGGCCATCGGAAAAAGCGTTTCTCCACGCGCACGACCGGCGGCGAACGAGCCGCTTCGAACGAGAGACGGGGCAACCACTGTGACTCCGCTGAGCGAACGGGCGGTATGGGCCAACCGCCTGCGGACCCAACGAGGTTCGGCGTCGAACACGACACCAAGCCGGGAGACGCGCTGCTCGCCGGCTTCCCCCCGTTCGCCGGCCTGACCGCCGTCCACTACTTGGTCGACGACCTCGATCTCGAGGAGACGGGGCGCGTCCGGATCGACGGCGCCCCGTCGATCACGTCGTTTGCGAAAGGGGACGCCGCGCCACCCGCTCCGGCTGTACACCGACTCGGACCGCGACGGCACCGTCCTCGTCGCCGAGCGGATCGAGGAGCGGGAGCCGGAGGGGACCACGACCGCATGGACATGTGGCCCCCATCTGTCCCGACCGTGAGGACCGGGCTCTGAAAACGCGTACAACTCGTCTCATAGTAAAAAGCTATAATCCCCGGTCCCGTTCTTCGGTACATGACTGACGATCTCCGGGACACGCTCGACCGCGTGGGGGACCGATTCAACCTCGGCGAGTACGAGATTGACGCGTACCTCGCGGTGTTGGAACACGGCGAACTGACGGCGAGCGACATCGCCGACCGGACCGAGATCCCGCAGCCGCGGGTGTATGACACGGTCCGGAGCCTCTCGGACCGCGGGCTCGTCGAGCTCCGCGAGTCGCGGCCGATGAAGATCGTCGCCGTCGACCCCGAGGACGCCTTCGGCGATCTGCGGTCGTCGTTCACGGAGATGGTCGACGAGCTGGAGGCGCGGTACACCGCGCCGACGCGGGAGACGGAGGCGGTGTCGCTTGTCAAGTCGCGCTCGACGATCCTCCGGTACCTCGAAGAGGTGATCGCGAACGCGGAGTACGAGCTCGCGCTGTCGCTCACCCCCGGCCTCCTGCGGCGGTTCCGGGACGAACTCGCCGCGAAGGTCGCCGAGGGCGTCACCGTCGAACTGCTCGTCACGCCGGCGTCGAACGCGCCCGACCCGACGGAGTTCGACTACTTGGAGGTCGCGACGATCGCCCGCGCGCGCCGCGGGATTACCACGCCGGTCCTCGCGGTCGGCGACGGCGAGTACTCCGTGTACGCAACGCAGGACGCGCTGCGCGACGACCGCGAGCGCTACGGTGTCATCTTCAACCGCTCCGCGCTCGGCTTCCTCGTCTCCGGCTTCTTCGGCACCGTCCTGTGGACGACCGCGGAATCGCTCGCCGCCGACGGCGAGGACCGGCCCTTCCCGCGCCGCTACGCCTCCATCCGTCGGGCCGTGAAGGACGTCCGCGAGTTCGGCGACGAGGAATTCTACGCGACCGTCGAGGGCCGCGACATCGAGACCGGCGAGGAGGTCACTGTCCGCGGGAAAGTCGTCGACGTCGCGTTCGTCGACACGGAGGAGGTGGCGTCACTGGTCGTCGAGACCGAGAACGGCCGCGTCGAGATCGGCGGCCGCGTCGCCGCCTTGGAGGACGTGGAGGGCCAGGAGATCGTGATCGGCCGCGGCGAGCCGCCGGCGCTGTGAGGTGCGCTCGGGTCGTCCCGGCGTCGCCGTTCAAGTGCGGGCGGACCGAAGCGGACCCGTGACCGACGACGCGCGTCCCGACGACGAGCGAGACGCACCGACCGTCGCGTGCGAGCGGTGCGACCGGGAGTGGGTGCTCGACCGCGAGGTCGACGACCTCGACCCCGGGAGCCACGCGATCGAGCAGTTCGCGCTCGACCACGAGCGCCACACCGGCCACTACCCGGACGGCGTGACCCCGTGGGTCGCCCGGTGCGACCGCTGCCCGGACGGGGAGCGCTTCCTCGCGGAGCGTCCGGCGCGGCGCTGGGCGGAGACGCACGCGCGCCACACGCGCCACACCGTCCGGCTCGACCCGCCAACGGGAGCGGTCGAAGCCGTCTCGCCGCGAGACGACGGGGGCCGGTCGTAACACCGCAGCCGCTTCCCCTCCGCTACGGACCGAGCGCCGCGATATCGGCTCCGACCGCCGCGCGGGCGTCGGCCGGGTTCGGGTCGCTGTCGGCCAGATGCGTCCACTCGCAGGCGGGTAGCGCGGCGATGCGGTCCCGGATGGCCGACCGGTACGGTGCGGCCGACGCGATCCCGTCACCGCTGCCCCAGATGTCGTCGATGACGGTCCGCGAGTCGATCCGGACCTCGACGGCCGCAGGGTCGCAGCGCGCGGCCAGCGCCTCCAGTCCGAGGTGGAGCGCCGCGTACTCCGCGGTGTTGTTCTCGGCGCGAGCCCCGACGGGTCGGCCCAGCCGAACGAGGGGGTCATCGCCAACCAGCAGCACGGCCCCCGCGCCGGCCGGTCCGGGGTTTCCGCGCGAGCTCCCGTCGACGTAGAGAACAATGTCATCGGCGGACTCGCCGCGGTCGTCGCCCGATCGCGGCGGGTCGGCGGCGAGGACCGACTCGACCGCGGTCCGGATCTCGGCGTCGGTCGTCGTCGGGCCGAACAGCCCGCCGTACCCGGTCACCGCGTCGTCGATGGCGTCGATCGCCGGTCGTATCTCGTAGCCGTACAGGGCGAGGACGTCGTCGACGCGGCTCGCCAGCGGCGAGAGCCGGTCCGTGGGAAGTCGGTCCATGATGTCTCACGCGGCCGAACTGCGGTCCACAACGGTTCATTCGAGAGCGCAGGGAAAAATGCGCTGGCGGTGAGCGCGGTGAGCCGAGCCGCCGCCGATCGGCGGTCAGGACTGAGTGAGAGTGACGACCGCGACCGACCGAGAGCGAGGGCCACACCGACAGCGTATTTACGCCCCCAACCCCTCCGACCCGACATGACGCTCGTCGTCGTCCCGGTTCGATTCCCTCCCTCGTCGCACTCGGCGGCGACGCTCCGCGAGGCGGCCCGCGTCGCCGCGGAGCGCGACGCCGACCTCACGGTCCTCCACGTCGACTTATACCAGCGCTCGGGGGGCGTCTCGCGCAGCGACCTCAAGCGCGCCGTCGAGGAGCGGATCGGCCGGATCGACCGGGCGCGGTACGTCGTCCGTCGGGGCTTCCTCGTCGAGGAGACGATCCTCGAAGAGATCGTCGCCGAGGGGGCCGACGTGGTCGTCATCGGGTCGAAACAGGCGGGGCGGTGGCGCCGGATGGTCCAGAAGTTGCTCTCCGACCCCGACATCGACTCGTTCCTCCGCAGCCAACTCGACTGTACCGTGATCACCGTGGACGCGGACGGAGAGACCACGACGAACGACGCCGACGACGACGCCGCGCCGCTCCCGGACGACTAGTTCTCCCCGCGCCGCGACCCGTCCCGCGTCGCGACCTCGTACCGCCGCTCGTACTCGATGACGGTCGCCGCCCGGTCGGCGACCGACTCGCCGAACTCGCGCTCGACGACGTACAGCGCCAGATCGATCCCGGAGGTGACCCCGCCCGCGCTGAGCACGTCGCCGTCGTCGACGACCCGCGCGTCGACGACCTCCGCTCCCGACTCCCGGAGCTCCTCGACGGCGGAGGCGTGCGTGACGGCCCGGCGGCCGTCGGTGACGCCCGCCTCTGCGAGCAGCATCGACCCGGTACACACCGAGGCGATCCGGGTGTCCGCCGCGTGGTGCGCGGCGAGCGCGCGCGGCACGTCTCCCTTCTGCGCCTCGGCCCACGCGCTCGCCTCCTGGTTGCGCGCGTTCCACCCGCCCCCGGGCACGACCAGCAGGTCCGGGGCGTCCTCTCCTCCCGGGCCGGGGAGCGTTCCGTCCACGCCGACGCGGGTCCCGTGGCTCGCGGTCACCGTCTCGCGCTCGTCGAGCGACACGTATCGGACGCGGCCGCCGTCGTCTCCTGACGCCCCGTCGTCCCCTGTCGTCCCGTCGTCCCCTATTGCCCCGTCGTCCCCTGTCGTCCCGTCGTCCTCCTCGGCGGCGTAGCCGAGCGCGTAGTCGAACACCTCGTACGGGCCGATACCGTCCAGTTCGTCGAACCCGTCGTACACCAGAATATCGACGTTCATGCCGGGCCGAACGAGCGGCGCGGGCTTGTGCGTTCCCCTCCGATCGGGCGACTCCCGGTGACCCGCAGCGCCGAGCCGTCAGCCCCGGTCGCCGCGTCACTCGTCGGCGAACGCCGACGCAACCCGCTCGATGTCCGCGACGACGCAGTCCCGGTCGACCCGCTCGCCGCGGTAGGCGCGCTCAACGATCCCGTCGGGGTTGACGAGGAACGTCACCACCATGTGCGTGAAGTCGTACCCGGGGAGGCGCTCGCTCTCGGTCGTCCGCTCGAAGGCGATCCCCAGTCGGTCCTCGACCACCGTCTTCGCGCGGGCCGGCGTCTCGGGCCGGAGGTACAGCCAGTTGCCCGCGTCGAGGTCGGCGCCGACCGACGCGGCGTTCTCGCGGAGCGCGGCCGCGTCGTCGCGTTCGGGATCGAACGTGATCGGGAGGAAGTACACGTCCTCCGTCAGCCCCGCGTCCGCGACGCGGCCCTGAATCCGAGCCCACTGTCGGAGCAGGATCGAACACTCCGCGGGGCAGAAGGTGAACACGCCCGTCACGAGCGCGGTCCGGTCGAGCGCGTCGCTGTCGAACGTCTTCTCCGCGAGCGGGGCCGACAGCTCGAACGACGGCAGCGGCTGGCCGTACGCGGGGTACGCGAGGTCCTCGCTGTCCGCGATCTGGTCTTCCTGCGGGTCGAGCACGACGCCGTCCGGCGTCCCGCCGAACAGACGCGACGTACAGCCCGCGAGGGAGCCGGACGCGACCGTTCCGGCCCCGGCGAGCAGCGTGCGGCGATTCATACCCGTGTGAAGGGCCGAGCGGCGCATAACGCGTCTGGTGCGATCGACGAACGGGCGGCCGCGGCGGGTGGGAATTGGGATATTGGGTGCGCGGGCTCCCGGGGCGCTGTCGATCCCTCAAAACGGCGTGTAGTACGGGATCGGCGGATGCGGCAGCGGGACGCCGAGCGTCGCGAGCCCGTGCTGGAGCGGGAGGTAGCCGAGCGCGACGAACGCGACGCCGAGGACGCGGTGGAACCGGAGCCGGGTCTCGAGGCGCATCGACTGGAAGGCCGTCCCGAACAACAGGAGCGCCGGAACCGTCCCGAGGCCGAGGACGCCCAGCGAGACGGCGCCGCCGAGCGCGCTCCCCTGAACGAACGCGTACAGGAACGCCGGGTACAGCAGCGGGCACGGCAGGAATCCGTGTGCCGCCCCCAGCCCGAGGATGCGCCAGTCGCCGACCCACGCGTCGACGCGGGCGACGATCCGGTCGCTCACCGCCGCGGCCGCCCGGTCGAACCCCGGTATCGGGAGCGACTCGAACTCCAGCCGGAGCGCGTAGCGCGCGCCGAGGGCGACGATCACCCCGCCGACCGCGATTCCGGTGAGCGCGTGGACGTCGTCTGCGAGGGTCGTGACCGTCCGCCCCGTGACGAACGCGAGGCTCCCGGCGAGGCCGAAGAGACCGCCGAGCGTCGCGTAGCTCGCGGTCCGTCCGAGGTTGAACAGCGCGTGCTGCCGGACCTGCCGCACGGTGAGGTCGTCCCGCCCGTCGCGTCCGCCGGCCTCCGCGGACCGCATCCGGTCGGCGTAGGTGCCGACGAGCGGACCGCACATGCCGAGGCAGTGGGCTCCGCCGAGCAGCCCGATGAGGAGGAAGACGCCGAGGCCGAGCGAGTCGGTCGCGTACAGGGAGCCGGTCGGCTCGCACGTCGCGCCGCCGCCGGTGGCGACGAGCGCTCGGAGCGCGCCGAGGCTGGAGAGGTCCATATCGGACGGAGGTGCCGGAGACCGCTAACCGATCTGGTGCGATCGGCGAACGAGAGCGGTTCGCGCGCGGCGTCGGTCCGGGGGGAGCCGCCACCCGGTCGGCGGCGTCACCCGTCGGCGTCGAAGAGCGAGTCGACGGTGCGGACGAAGCGGTCGACGATGCGGTCGGGGAGCGACGGCGACACCTCGTCGAGGAGCGCGGCCGTGCGGTCCGGCCGGGCGAGCGAGACTGTCATCGGCCGGTCGGGGGACTTCTCGACGATCCCGTGGTCGGCGAGCGTCGAGACGTGCCACGACACCGTGCTCCGCGCGAGGTCGAGGTCGTCCGCGAGCGCCGACGGCCGCGTCGGTCCCGCGGCGTGGAGGCAGACGACGATCTCGCGGGCCGTCTCCCGCCGGAGGAACGCGAGGGTCCGTCGGTCCCACGGGTCGACCGTCGGGTCGAAGTAGTGTGCCCGCCCGCCGATCCGCTCGACCGCGAGCTCGCCGTCGCGGACGAGCCGGCGGAGGTGGTACTGCGCCTGCCCGGTCGCGATCTCGAGGTCGCGACCGATCCGGTTGAAGTGGACGCCGGGCGTGTCGCGGACGTGGCGTCGGATCCGGGCTCTGGTGTCCGACATTCCTGACTGTCCGTTCTACCCGCCTCTGGGATAAAAGGCGCTCGTGCGGTCCCCCCGTCTGGGAACGGCGAACGGGAACGTCTTCTTATCCGTCCCCTCCCAAGGGCGACCCGTGACGCAGTCGATCCCGGGGGAGGTGCCGGCGCTCGCCGGCTGGTCCGTGGAGGGATCGCTCCCGATCCTGGCGGTCGTGGTCGCCGCCGGACTCGGGACGAGCCTCCTCTTCGCCGTCAGCCTCGCCGCGTACCGCCGCCGCCGCCGAGCGCAGTACCGACTGATCTCCCTCGCCGTCGGCGCGCTCTTGGCCCGCTCGGTGGTGGGCGTCGGGACCGTCCTCGGGGTCGTGCCGATGCCGGTCCACCACCTCCTCGCGCACAGCCTCGACTTCCTGATCGCCGCGCTCGTCCTCTACGCGGTGTACGCCCACGCGCCCGGGGCGATCGGCGACGACGCGGCCTCGAAGTGAGTCGACCGGCCGGCTTGCTTCAAGTCGATTCGACCGACCGGCTCATCGGTCGAGCCGCGCGCGGAGGTGCTCGACCGCGACACCGACGCGGGGACCGAGCGCGATGGCGGCGACGGCCGCGACGCCCCCGACGACGGTCCACCCGACGAGCGAGGCCACCGCCCGCCCGGTGTCGACGAACCCGCCCTCCGGCGCGAAGGAGACGCCGATGACGTGCTCGAAGACGAGTCCCCTGAACGCCCCGTTCGGCGAGAGGGCGAGCGAGCCGGCGATCCCGCTCGGCGACGCCCCGGCCGACAGCGACCGGAGCACCGCGAGGTCGCCGCCGAGGACGCCGGCGAGCAGCGCGAGGAGGCCGAGCGCGAACGCGCTCCGCCGGGTCGTCGCGATCGTCGACACCGCAGCCGACAGCGAGAGGTACGCCGCGCCGAACGGGACGACGAGCGCGAGGAAGCGGAGGAACAGCACCGGTGAGTCGACGCCCGAGTGCGTCGCGAAGATCCCCGTGTCCGGCGCGGCGGTGAGCCACACGTACGCGCCGACGAGCGCGAACGGCCCGCCGACGAGGACGACGAGCGCGGCCGTCCGCGCGAGCAGCACGCCGACGACGTACCCGGCCGCGCTCACCGGGTACGTCCGGATCACGCCGAGCTCCCCGCTCGCCGCGTCGGCGAACAGCGCGCGGTAGCCGAGCACGACCGCCAGCAGCGGCACCAACACCTCGGTCGGTAAGAGGAGGTCGACGACCGCGGGCACGAACCCGGTCGCGCCGCCGCCGCCGACCGCGACGAGCCCGCCGAGGACGACGAGGAGGCCGACCGCGAGGACGGCGTACCCGGGCGTCCGCCGCACCGTGGCCAGTTCACGGCGGAAGACGACCCAGACCCCGCCAAGTCGCCGGTTCATCGCTCTGACACCCCCGTGACGTGGACCTCGCCGTCGTCCCGACCCCCCTCTCCGTCGTCCGCTGACTCGCTTTCGGCGGGCGAGGCCGGCGACTCGGCGCCGCCCGCGACCGCGCGGTACAGCTCGGCGACGCCGTCGACCCCGTGGTCGTCGAGGAGCCGGTCGCGCGCCCCCGCCGCGGCGACCCGACCGCGACGGAGGACGACGACGGCGTCCGCGTGCGCGTCGACGAGGTCGAGGTCGTGCGAGCTGACGACGACGGCGGCGTCGTCGCCCGCGCGGGCCGCCGCCCGGAAGGCCCGCTCCCGCATCTCCGGGTCGAGCCCGCTCGTCGGCTCGTCGAGGACGACCACGTCCGGGTCGCCGAGCGTCGCCTGCGCGATCCCGAGCAGTCGCCGCATCCCGCCCGAGAGGGCTCCCACCCGCTTTCCGGCCGCGTCGGACAGCCCGACGCCGGCCAGCGCCGCGTCCGGGTCGCCGCCCGCCAGCGCCGCGTAGAACCCGAGCGTCTCCCGGGCGGTGAACCCGTCGCGGAACGGCACCCGCTGCGGCAGGTACCCGACGTGCTTCTCGGACCCGGCGCGCGGGCCGCCCTCGGGGTACCGGACGCTCCCCGCGGTGGGCTCGACGGCGCCCGAGAGGATCCCGAGGAGCGTCGACTTGCCGGACCCGTTGGGGCCGACGACGGCGGTGACGCCGGCCTCGACCGACAGCGAGACGCCATCGAGGACCGGGACGCCGCCGTAGGTTCGGGTGACGCCGTCGACGGCCGCGAGCGTCGGCTCGCTCACGCCGACCCCTCCGCGGTCGCCGTGGCGTTTCCGGCGGGCTCGCCGGCGGCCCGCCAGTCCGCTCGGACCGGTCCGTCGGCGTCGGCGCCCGCACCGGTGACCGCGTCGACCCGCTCGGGGTGGTACGGCGCGGCCGCCGGCGCGGGGTCGATGATGCTCCCCGAGCGGGCGCCGGGGACGGTCCCCCGGAGGGCGTCGAGCAGCCGCGCCGCGGGCGACTCGCGCACCGCGGCCGCGCTCACGTGGCGGTGAAGCGCGGCGTCCACGGGCGAAGTCGGACGATACGCCCGGCTCCCGGGAGCGTGCGGGCCGACGCTCGCGCCGTCCCAGTAGTTCCCGCGGTCGCCGTCGGCCCACACGCGGAGCGCCCCGGCCCCGGCCGTGGCGTGGTCGCCGTTGCCGACGAAGTCGTTCGCGACGACCCGGCTGGAGGGGACCACGGTCGTCGCTCGCGCGCCGAGCTCGTTGTCGACGACGACGTTGTGTTCGTACAGCGACCCCCGGGCGCTCGTCGAGAAGCCGAGCTCGTTCCCGACCAGCGTGTTGTACCCGACGTACGTCCGCGTGCCGGACGCCTGGATCCCCGCGCTGGAGTTGCGGACGTCGTTGCCGACGATCGCGTTGCCGGCCGGCCGCGTCATCACGGTGACTCCGGCGAACAGCTCGTTCCGGAAGGCGTTGTCCGCGACCAGCGCGTCGCCGGTGTACATGAGGTGCGTCCCGTACCGGTTGTCGACGAACGTCGAGTTCCGCACGATCGAGCCGTCGGCGCGGTGGAGGTAGATCCCGTCGCGTCCGCCCTCGAACCGGCTGTTGGTGACGGTGACGCGCGACTTCATCCCGGCGACGCCCATGAACCCGTCCTGCCACTCGTCGGTCCCCTCGACGAGGAGTCCGCTCGCGGTCGCGTGCGACCCGTCGCGCAACAGGATCCCGCTCGCCTCCGTGTCGACGGCGACATCGTCGACGACGAGCCCGGGCGCGCCGACCGCCTTGATCCCGGCGTCGCCGTAGCCGTAGCCAAGCTGGATGTTCGTGTCCCACGTCCCGCCCTCGCTCTCGCGGGACGCGCGGGCCGCCTCCGGGTCGCGGGTGCGGTTCCCCGTGCCCGCGATCCGCAGCCCCGTGACCGCCACGTCGCGCGCGTGAACGGTGATCACGGACCCGTTCCCGTCGCCGACGACGCGGGTCGCTCCGGGGCCGGTGCCGCTGCCCGCGCCGGCGATCGTCACGGACCGGTTCACCGTCACGGTCTCCTCGTAGGTCCCGGGCGGGACGCGGACCGTCGTGTTCGGCGGCGCGGCCGCGACCGCGGCGCCGATCGTGGGGGCGTCCTCGCCGACGACGACGGAGGCCGGGCGGTCCGCGCGCCGCTCCGCCGCGGCGATCCGGTCGTTCGCCGTCCGCCAGCGGTCCGGGGCGAGCGCCCGCACGGTCGCCGCGGAGTCGACGTCGAACGACCGACTTCGGACCGCCGCCCAGCCGACGACGGAGCCGCCGTGTTCGTCGGCGAACGCCGCCGCGGCGTCGCGGCTCGCGAATGGGACGACGACCGGCCCGGCCGGCGTCCGCGCGTCGCTGTCGACCACGTACCGCGCTTCTCCGACGGGCGTCCAGCCGCCCGCGCCGCCCGCGGCGAACAGCCCCGACTCGGTCGTGCCCGGGTCCCGATGGTCGAACGTCTCGACGTACGCGACGAGCGGATAGCCGAACTGGCGCTCCGTCCGCCCATCGCGGCGCGAGTCGACGAACGAGGCGATCCCGTTGTACCCGACGACGTACTGGAGCTGCGAGTAGAACACCTGGACGCGCGGGAGCGTCGCGTCGCCGGCCATCAGCGCGTCCGTCTCCGAGGAGAGCCCCAGCTCGACCGCGTCGTCGAACCGCACCGGCTCGGGTACCGACTCGCTCGGGTCCGCGGCGAACGCGCCCGCGGTCGCGACCGCGGCGAGCGCGACGAGCCCGAGGAGCGCGAGCCGGAGGCGACGCGACCGGGCGGTAGCGGGGTCGAAAACTGCCACGCGTCCGCTTCGATCGGCAGCGCCTTAGAACGTCTGGTTCGTTCCTCGAACGAACCGTTGAACGCGTCCAGAGGGGCTAATAGCCCGGTATTCCAAATACACCTATGACGAGCGACAACCAGCCGACGAGCGCACCCGACCGACGCGAGAACATCCCGCGGCGACGCCTGCTCGCTGGACTCGCCGCCGGCGGCGCCGCCGCGGTCGCCGGCTGTGCCGGCGGAGGGTCAGAGTCCGTGTCCCCCGTCTCGATCGACGACGACCAGGCCTGCGACCAGTGCGGGATGATCGTCGCGGACCACCCCGGAACGGTCGGGCAGGTCCACTTCGAGGACGACGAGCCGGAGGGCGGGCGCCCGGCGCAGTTCTGTAGCGGCACCTGTACGTACACCTACCGGTTCGACGCGGCGGACGCGGGACGGACGCCGGTCGCGACCTTCCTCACCGACTACTCGGCGGTCGACCAGGAGGTGTTCGAGGAGGGCGGCGACACGATGTTTTCCTCGCACGTCGAAAGCGAGGCGTTCGCCCGCGAGACGACCCTCACGGTCGTCGCGCGCAGCGAGGTGATCGGCGCGATGGGGCCGGACTTGGTCCCGTTCACCGACGAGGACGACGTGGAGGACTTCGTCGCGGAGTACGGCGGCGAGGCGATGCCCGCCACCGAGGTGGACCGCGCGACGCTTGAGGCGCTGTAGGGTCGGATACCGGTTCATCCGGAGGGTGAGCTCAGATCCTCGGGAACCCTCTGACGCCGGACACGCCGCCGACGACGGCCGAGAAGGCCAACGTCGCGACGAGTTGCGGCGTGCCGGTGACGCCGGCGCTGGAGAGCACGCTCGCTACCAGCACGGTGAGCGCTATCACGGCCAGCGTGATCACCGCCTCGCGGACGAGGATGCTCCGGAGGCGTGCCCTGCGCTCCGACCGTTCGGTCTTCAACGCCGGTACCACGTCCTTGATTCGGGTCTGGACGAGGTAGTTCGAGAGCCCGGCGAGGAAGCCCGCGAACAGGGACCACTCGACGGGTAACAGCTCGAACTGACCACCGGCCGGCTCGGCCGTCGGATCGCCCTCTGCCGAGTCGGAGACATCGTTGGCGGTACCGTCCGCCTCGCCGTCGTCAGTCCCGTCCCCGGCGTCGGAGTCGCCGTCTGCCCCGTCGGACCCGGCGTCGGCTCCGTCCGCACCGCTGTCGGCGTCACCGCCCGTTCCGCTGTCGCCACCGTCGGTCCCGCTGCCACTACCACTAGTGCCGTCGTCGCCGGTGCCGTCGTCGCCAGTGCCGTCGTCGCCGCCGTCACTCCCGGTCCCACTGTCACCGTCTCCGGCGCTGTCGCCACCGCTGCCACTCCCGGTCCCACCGTCGTTGCCGCCAGTGCCGTCGCCGTCACCGCTATCGGTTGGTCCGCCGTCGCCGTTACCGCTATCGTCTGGTCCGCCGTCGCCGTTACCGCTATCGGCTGGTCCGCCGTCGCCGTTACCGCTATCGGCTGGTCCGCCGTCGCCGTTACCGCTATCGGCTGGTCCGCCGTCGCCGTTACCGCTATCGGCTGGTCCGCCGCCGTCGTCACCGCTATCGCTCGGTCCGCCGGTGCCACCGCCGGTGCCGTCACCCGGATCGGATCCGGTGTCGTCTTCGGGGACGTCGACGGTGAAGCGGACGCTCTCCGTGTAGCTCCCGACCGTCGGCGGGACGGTCGCGCCGAGCGTGACGGACGCCTCCGGCTCAAGCGTTATCTCGCCGCCGGTGACTCGCTCGCCGGTGTCCATCCGGTACAGCGTCACGCCCTCGGCGTCGGCGTCGATCTCGACCGTCGTGGCGGAGTCGTCGCCCTCGTAGCCGGCGAACCCGACGAGAAACAGGTCGTCGACGCTCGTCCGCGCGTCCGGCGGGACCGATCCGAAGCGGAGACGCAGCTCTCCGGCGCCATCGTACGCGACGTACCTGTCGGCGTTCTCGCTGTCGGCGGGCGACAGGTAGACGCCCGAGTCGGTCGCGACCTCGTCGCCGTCGGTAAACGAGCCGGTGGTCGCGACGCCGCCGCCGAGCAGGACGACGAGCACCGCGAGCACGACGAGGGCGCGGTTCATGTTCCCACCGAGTTCGCCGTCCGGGTCGAGCCTCGCCGCGCGACGACAGGGCCGAGGCTACTCGGCGTCGTCGCTCTCGTCGGCGCGGCCCGTTCGCTCACGCTCGTGGATAGGTCACCGAGGGTGTTAGTAGTGAACTGCGTTAGCCGCTTCAGCGTCGCATTGACTCGGCTAACCGGGGGCGTTAGAGCCGTCCACCGGCTTCAATGACCGCCTGAACCCGGCTAACGCGGCCTAATAGTAAGTGGGTACCTAGCCAATGGATGGACGTAACAATGAAGCTGAATCGCAGAAGCGTGTTGGGGGCCATCGGGATGATCGGCGTCGGAACCGGTGCGGCGTTCGGGTCAGGAGCGTTCACCACGGTCGAGGCGCAGCGCGAGGTGGAGGTTAATGTTCTCGGTGCCGAGTTCCGGGCTGACGGGATCATCCATCTGAACAATTCACCCGGAAGTGTGAATGCCGACGATGACGCCACGGCCCCAGATGGTTCTACCGATATCGATGGCGACGAGAACGATGAGTCGATCCAAGACGTTGAAGACGATATCTCGAGCCAGATTATCGGGAACGACGGTTCTGCTGACGTTCTCGTGAACACGGCGTCGGATTTCGTCACGGTGAAAGACACAGAGGGAACGGAGTTCGACGGCCGATCGCTGTACCCGGCGCTCGATGACACGTACGATAACGATAGCATTGACCGGAGTTACGTCAGTCTCGTCGCCAACGACGTGACTATCGTCTTCGGACCGGAAGATCGCAAACTGCCACCGAACTCGAACCTCAGTGAAAGCGAGCTCTTCGGCGTCGTGAGAAACGGTGACGTTGATGTCACGTTCGCGAAAGGGGACGTCGACGAGGGACTGCTCACGAACGTCAACGGAAATAACGTAAGCAACAGTCCGAGCTTCACCGGTTCCGGTAACGTGACGCTCAGTGGCGATGTTCAGGCCGGAGAGGCGAGCAGGGAGACAGAGGACCTGCTGATCAGGATCAGCGGCAGCAGCTAATTCGACCCTTTCAGCACCAGTATAAACTATTCTTATCTGGAGCGTTTCCTTTTAGTCGTTGGACGACTTATAAGATCGTAAGTGAATAGTATGCCTCTTTACATTAGCAGTCAGTTATCAGCGGTTACGAGGCGCCAATGAGCACCGATCAAGTTGGTGCCGGAGAACAGCACCCTTCCTCGCTCTCACGGAACGAAATTTATGAAATATTAAGCAATCCACGAAGACGCTACTCCCTCCACGCGATTAAGAACGAAGACGGCACCACGGAGCTCTCTGATATCGCCGAACAGGTGGCGGCGTGGGAGAACGGCAAGTCGGTGTCCGAGATCACCTCTGGCGAACGGCACCTCGCGTACAGTTCGATACAGCAGAACCACATCCCGAAGTTAGAGCGCGCGGGCATCATCACGGACGACAGCGGGACGATCGAGTTGACCGAGGAGGCGCGGGACCTCGACGTGTACGTCGACGTCGTGCCCGGGGACTCGATCCCGTGGGGCGAGTACTACCTCGGCCTCGGTGCGGTGTCGCTGAGTCTCGTCGCGGCCGTCTGGGTCGGCGTCTTTCCGGAATCGGTGCCGAGCCTCGCGTGGGCTGGGATAATCGCGGCGTTGTTCACCGCCTCCGCGGCGTTCCACGTGTACCAGAACCGGGAGATGAATCTCGGCAGCGACGGAAAACCGCCGGAGCTCAGAGATGGGCGATAACAAGAAGTGGACGCGACGCGCCGCCGTCGGCTCATTCGTGAGCGGCGGCGGCTTCATGCTGTTCGGTACCGGCGGGTCGACGCAGATCACCTCGAATCGGGATGTAACGGTTAATACGGGCGACGACGAAGACGCCGTGGTACGGTTCGTCGACCGCTCCGAGAACGCGGACGTCGTCGATTCAACTGACGGCGAGGAGGTGTATGTAATCGAAGATGGCGTCGGTGAGTTCAATATTAATCGTGTCTCTGTCTCGGGAACCACAGGCAGCGGAAACGATTCGGTCCGGATCGAAGTGGTCGAAGACGAGGAGAGTCCCAATTCTTTCTCAGTGAAAGCAGCGTGCCCAAATGAACCGACCACGTTCAACGATGATTTCCTTAAACTATTATTTGAGTTAGATAATGATGACCAGACTATCACTGCGACGCGTACTACTAACAATAGAATTTCATTTGATTGTGGTACAGAATCTTATGACTACGGTGATTCCGCTAATTATCGAGACAATTCGGGGAATACAGATAATTCGAACATCCCACCGGGAAACAACGCAAAAGGCGAAGTGTTGAACCCCGAAAGGCTGAACCAAAGGAATGAGAATGATCCGAATGATCCCTATGCGATACTTCAAGGTGAATCTAATAAGCGTGGTAATAGTATAGATGGGGCGAACATCGGGTTCGCTCTCCCACCCGTACCGGAGAGCGAGAAGTACGTGCTCGATGTCTTCGTCTCCGACAAGCAACCCGGTGGAGATTGGGTTGTCGATGTAGTCGACGGCGACAAGAACCCACTGACTAGGGCAGGTAACGGTAAAAAAGACAAGCTGAAGAAAGGGTTGAACAGCTTCGAATTCGAATTGAACGAAGAGAAAATCGACCCCTTGAAACAAATTAAGTTGTATCTCATTTTCAGAATGACGAGTAGTGGAAATAATAAAAAAGCCGAAATCGATTACTTCGAACTGAAACCCACTCAGAACTCGACCTCCTGACCGCTCAGCTACTTGAACAGTCGCCGCAGTTGAACGCTCAGCGACGCGCCGCGTCTCCGTTCTCGAACCCGCCTCGATCCGGACCCGAGGAGCGCCCCCAGCAGCGTGGCGATGCTCCCGAGGACGAGTAGGTTGAACGCGCCGACCGCGACGGCCGGATGGATCGAGTGGAGCCGGAGGATCAGTGAGGGCGGAACCACGAGGAAGTACCGATGTTCCGAGACCGTGACCGTCGCGCGTTCTCCGGATCCCGGAGCGGTCGTCGACAGCGTCGCAGTCACCGACTCTCCCCGCGGAACGGCCAGCTGAGTCCGGTCGAACTCGCTCTCCGGATGGGTCGTTTCGAGCACGACGAGCATCGTGATGAGCCCGTTGTTCTCCGCGGTGAACTCGTTCTCCACTCGGTCGCCCGGGAGCGTCCCGGCCGGGAGGTCGCCGCCGTCGACGGTCACGTGATGCGTGCCGCTAGGAGCGATCATCGCGGCGTTGGCCGGTACGAGTATCAACAGCGCCAGGAGGAGCGCGACCCAGCGAGCGTCGAGCCCGTCGTCGCCCCGGGACCGGTCTCGGCTCTGAGCCCGCCGACCGGCGTTCCGGAGGTCGTCGACAAAGATGAACAGCAGCAGCACGAGACCGAGGCCGATGAACAGCCCGCTGAGCCCGTTTTGACCCGGCGACCAGTCGAGACCGACTGCGGCTGTCACCCCGACCACGGCGCCCGCGGCCACGTCTCGGACGCCGGTGATCGCGGTCCCCAGCCCCGGAATTCGGACGACTTCTCCGTTCACTTGGAGCGCCGTTGCGACGATCCGGTCCTCGGTCACCGGGGGTTCGTCGCCGTCCTGATCCCGAAAGGGGTTGTTGTCTCCCTTCGTGAGATAGCCGTCCGGCGTCGCTCCGACGACTCGGTGCGTCGTCGTCCCGCCCCCGTCGAGTTCGATCGCTTCGAAGACGACGACGTCCCCTTCCTCGACGGGTCCCGACGCCGCCGCCGGCACGGCGACGAACCCGTCTCCGGCCTCCAGCGTCGGCGCCATGCTTCCGGAGGTAACGTACCCGAGAAGGACCGGCTGCCCGGCGAGCTGGCCGGCAACGATCACGACGACGACTAACACGGACACGACGGCGATCGCGTCTCCCGCCGTCTGCCGTGACATGCTCATACCGACGAAGTGTCGGGACTTAAAACGTCGAATGCGGAGCGCCGGCCCGTGGGAGCGCGGCCGTCAGCGCCGCCGGGCGCGCTCGCTCCGAACGTCACGGAATCGCTCCTGTCCACGAGCGCGCACTCCGGCCGCGTGGAGTCCGCCCGCTACTCCGCGGCGCCCCACTGCTCGACGCGCTTCGGCCGGTCGGAGACCGCCATCACGTCGACGCGCACTCCGGCCGCGTGGAGTCCGCCCGCTACTCCGCGGCGCCCCACTGCTCGACGCGCTTCGGCCGGTCGGAGACCGCCATCACGTCGAGGTCGTCGCCCGCGCGGTCGAGGGCTTCGAGCGCCGCCTTCGCGGAGGCGTGCGTCGAGAAGTAGGTGATCTCCTCCTCGACGGCGACCTCCAGCAGGTCGCGCTGCCGCGAGACGATGAGGTCGAGCTCGCCGCGCTTGGCCGCCTCGATCAGGTCCGTCGCCTCGCTCAGCTCGAAGTGCTCGGCGTACCCCGCGACCAGCGCCTCGCCCGCCTCGGTGCCCGGGTCCGGGAACTCCTCGGCCGAGAGGTCGACGACGGCGGTGCCGGACTCGGGGATCGGCTTCCCGGTCGAGTCCTGCGCCTTGTCGTACGCCTTGCCGAAGGAGGTGGCCGTGCCCATCACCTCGCCGGTGGACTTCATCTCGGGGCCGAGCCGCGGGTCCGACCCCGGCAGCCGGTCGAACGGGAGGACGACCTCCTTCACGCTGCGGTGTTCGGGGATCTGCTCGGCGGCGTCGAGGTCGGCGAGCGTCAGGTCGTCGGTCATCACCTTCGCCGCGAGCTTGGCGATGGGGACGCCCGTCGCCTTCGAGACGAACGGGACGGTCCGCGAGGAGCGCGGGTTCGCCTCCAGCACGTACACCTCGCTCTCGGCGTCGGGGTCGTCGACCCCCGTCACCGCGAGTTGGACGTTGAGCAGTCCGACCGTGTCGAGCGCGCGGGCGATATCCTCGGTGACCTCGCGGACCCGGCCCAGCGTCTCGTCGCCGAGCGAGCGCGGCGGGATCATGCACGCGGAGTCGCCCGAGTGGACGCCGGCGCTCTCGACGTGTTCCATCACGCCGCCGAGGAGCACGTCCTCGCCGTCCGCGACCGCGTCGACGTCCAGCTCGACCGCGTCGTCGAGGAACTGGTCGACGAGGATCGGCTTGTCGGGGGAGACGCGGACCGCCTCCTCGATGTACTCCTCTAACTCCGCGTCGTCCTCGACGACGCGCATCGCGCGCCCGCCCAGCACGTAGGAGGGGCGAACGAGGACCGGGTAGCCGATCCCGTGGGCCAGTTCGAGCGCCTCCGCCTCGCTCGTCGCGGTGCCGCCCTCGGGCTGGGCGACGCCCAGTTCGTCCATCAGGACGTTGAACCGGTCGCGGTCCTCCGCTAAGTCCATCGCCTCGACGCTCGTCCCCAGGATCTCGCAGTCGAGCCCGCGGCGCTCGATCTCCGCCTGAAGCGGTTCGCCCACGTTCACCGAGGTCTGCCCGCCGAACTGGACCATCACGCCGTCGGCGCCGGTCGTCTCGATCACGTCGGCGACCTCCTCGGCGGAGATGGGCTCGAAGAACAGCCCGTCGGAGGTGTCGTAGTCCGTCGACACCGTCTCGGGGTTGTTGTTGATCACGTGTGCGTCGATGCCGAGCTCGCGGAGCGCGCGCACCGCGTGGACCGCGCAGTAGTCGAACTCCACGCCCTGTCCGATGCGGATCGGGCCGCCGCCGACGACCACGACGCTCTCCACGTCGGGGTCGACGCGGACCTCGTTCGCCGCGCCCGCGGTGTCGGCGCCCCGGAGGAACTCCGGCAGCCGCGCGGAGTAGTAGTACGGCGTCGAAGCCTCGAACTCGCCCGCGCAGGTGTCGACCTGCTTGTAAGTCCGGTCCGGCACCGCGCTCTCGACCTGCCCCACGTCGGCGTCGACGCCGGCGGCGGCGGCGGTCGCCGCGATCTCCGCGTCGGTGCGGCCGACCATCGCGGCCTCGGTGAAGTCGCCCTCGGCGGCCGCCGCGGTCCCGGCGGCGATGCGCTCGAAGCGCTCGACGTACCAGCGGTGGATGCCGGTGAGGTCGATCACGTCGTCGACGTCGTAGCCGCGGTCGAACGCCTCGAACATCGCGTACGGGCGGTCCGGGCTCGGACGTTCGAGGTACTCCGACTCTAGCTCGTCGTCGCTCACCGTCTCGAAGTCGACGGCGGGGTCGTACTCGGAGGAGCGCAGCGCCTTCACCATGCTCTCCTCGAACGTCCGCCCGATCGACATCGCCTCGCCGGTGGACTTCATCGCCGTGCCGAGCTCGAAGTCCACGTCGTCGAACTTGTCGATCGGCCAGCGCGGCACCTTCGTCACCACGTAGTCGATGGCGGGCTCGAAGGCGGCGGTCGTCTCGCCGGTGATCTCGTTGTCGATCTCGTGGAGCCGCTTTCCGAGCGCGACCTTCGCAGTGACGCGGGCGATCGGGTAGCCTGTCGCCTTGGACGCGAGCGCGGAGGACCGCGAGACGCGCGGGTTCACCTCGACGACGCGGTACTCGCCGCCCGGGGTGCCGTCGTCGTGCCACGCGAACTGGATGTTACAGCCGCCCTGAATGCCGAGGTCGCGGATCACTTCGAGCGCCGCGTCGCGCATCTCCTGGTGGCCGTCGTCGGGGATGACCTGCGAGGGGGTGACCACCGTCGACTCGCCGGTGTGGATCCCCATCGGGTCGATGTTCTCCATGTTACAGATGATGATACAGGAGTCGTCGGCGTCCCGCATCACCTCGTACTCCAGTTCGACCCACCCCGAGATGGACTCGGTGACGAGGACCTCACTGTTGCGCGAGAGGCGGAGCCCCTTGCGGACGCGCTCGACGAGCTCCTCGAACTCGTCGACGACCCCGGAGCCGGAGCCGCCGAGGGTGTAGGTGGTCCGGGCGATGACCGGGAGGCCGCCGACCGCGTCGACAGCCTCCTGGACGCGCCCCCGGAACGCCGCCTCGTCGAAGTCGGTGACCGACTCGCCCTCGTCTAAGGAGATGGTCGTCGACTTGGGGACCGGCTGGCCGAGGTCCTCCATCCGCCGGCGGAACAGGTCGCGGTCCTCCGTCGCGTAGATGGTGTCGAGCGGCGTCCCCATCACCTCGACGTCGTGTTCTTCCAGAATACCCTCCTCGGCGAGCTCGGCGGTGACGTTGAGCCCCGTCTGCCCGCCGAGCCCGGCGATGACGCCGTCCGGCTCCTCGATCCGGATGACCTCCGCGATCGCCTCGGGCGTGATCGGCTCGATGTACACCCGGTCGGCCGTCTCGGGGTCGGTCATGATCGTCGCGGGGTTCGAGTTCACTAGGACGACGCGGGCGCCCTCCTCCTGTAGGGCGCGGCACGCCTGTGCGCCGGAGTAGTCGAACTCGGCCGCCTGTCCGATCTGGATCGGTCCGCTGCCGATAAGGAGAATCGTCCGGTCTTCGCTCATTACGCGGACGGAATACGCTCATCGTAATAAGGTCGGCGGTAGAGTACGAATCTCGCAGTAGATTTGCGATTTTCGCAAGCTATTCCGTATCACGGTGAGTGTTACGACATCTCACGATAGCCGACACCGCCGTCAGGAACCGAGTCACGACGCCCGGCTCGTACGACGCGTCACCGCCGGCGTAACGGCCTGAGCCGCCCATCGCAAGGAATTTACCGAGATGTCGGGAACTCCCGGACGACATGCCCTGTTCCCGCCGCCGTGCCCTCCAACTGCTCGGCACCGCCGGCGCGACCGCCGCGACGGCCGGGTGCCTGAGCCCCGGCAGCCTCGACTCGTACGCCCTCATCGGGGACGAACTGGACCTCTCGTCGATCGGACCCCCCTACCTGTGGCCCGATCCCACGGTCATCGACGCCACCACCCGCGTCGACTTCACGACCGAAGCCAAGACCGCGTCCCTCTCCGCGCTGTTCGAGACCGGGACGGTGACCGTTAGACAGTGGCCGCTGGTCGGTCGAGACGAGTGGGGGACCGAGACGCGCCCGCGGCCGACGTTCCTCCGCCGGGACGAGACCTTCTACGAGGTCCGGATCACCGACGAGCGCGTCCTCGAACGCGAGCGCTGGCACTTCGCGCTCGACCGGGTCGACGAGACGCCGCCCGACGGCGCGGCGGTCGCGGAACCGCCCTTCGACCTCTCCGACCAGGACGAGCGCGTGCTCGATGCGGCGCTCGACGCCGTGTACGCGGGCAACGACGGCTTCCTCGGGGACCCGGAGTTCGACGAGCTACAGACCGTCGAGTTCCATCACGGGCTCGACGCCGATGCGAGCGCCCTCGTCCCCTCGCCCCCGTTCGAGTTCGTCGAGTACGAGGACGAGTACTTCCGGACCGTGACGGAGCGCCGGACCGTCGAAGTCCCGGAGTGGACGTACGCGATCGGCGAGGTCAGCGACTCGCGGGCCGATTTTATCGCGTACGCGCGCGACGCCATCGTCGAGCGCAATCTCACCGACGCCGGGCTCTCGCAGGCCGCTCAAGGGGTCTTTGACGATGCGATCGCCGAGGAGCCCCGCCGCTACGAGGAGGGCGCGCCGCCCTCGGACGAGCTCAGCGAGGCCCTCGGCGCGCTCGGTATCGCCGAAGACCTCGAACCGATCGACAGCTACGAGGAGCGCGTCGATTTCCGGAACGTCGTCGTCGAGTACCGTGACGGCGTCTATCGGTTCGATCTCATCGTGACGCCGTAGCACGCTCGCGGGCTCAGCCGAACGATCGCACGCCCGGCCGCAGACAGTTGCCTTCCGGGCCTCCGGCCGCCCCTCAGGTCTCCAGCCGGTACCGGTACGGTTGGCCCGCGATGACCTCGACCTCGCCGCGCTCGGCCCGTCGCCCTAACACGGTGGCGACCCTGTGCGGGCTGTCGATCGCCTCGCACTCGTCGCACTCCTCGACGAGCGCGAGGATCTCCCGGGCGGTCAGCGGCTCGTCGGCCTCGGCGAGCACGCCGCGAATTCGGTCGTACCGGTCGTATTCGCCGGCGCTCATACGTCTTACGTAGGGTCTCCGAACATATAGGGTTCAGTGAGACAGGAGTCGGACGACTGTCAGACGCAGGCATCGAAGCGGCCGCGTTCCGGGGGCTGAGCGATTCTCGCGGTCGTCACCGCGGTGGGTCCGACGCTCAGGCGTAGGGGTCTTCGGCTTCGAGGTCGCGCTCCGCGCGGTACTGCTCGACGAACTCGCTCACGTCGAACTCGACCATCTCTCGTTCGAACGCCGACAGCGCCTCGTCGTCGTCGGCGTGGCTCACGGCGTGCTCCATCAGTTCGACCACCAGTTCGACGACGACCTCGTGGAGCCGGCGGGAGTCGAACTCGGTCACCCACACCATCGCGTACCCCACGTCGGCGTTCTCGCTGGCGTCGTGCGAGACGACCGCCTCGGGGAACTCCTCCAAGACGACGCCGAGGAGGTGCGGCGTGTCGAACTCCGGCATCTCCTCGCTGGTCGTTTCGATCGCCTCCCGGAGCACCTCGACCAAGAAGTCGGGGAGGAACCGCTCCGGGGGATGGACGTCCATCACGACTGCGTGGGTCTCGCCGCAGTCGCACTCGTACTCACGCATCCCGAGGTCCAGTTCGCCGACGCCGATCGTCTCCCCGCAGGGTAGCTCCAGCGCGTTCTCGTCGCCGCCGGGGACGCGGGGCTTGGACATAGCTCTCTTTGGTCGCTGGCGAGGTTAAAAGGAGCGGAACGGGTCGGTGCGCCGGGGGGAGCGGCGGCGACTCGACGCCCGCTACTCGGAGTCCTCGTAGCCGGATTCTCCGCCGCTCTCGGCGGATTCGTCCTCCTCTTCGGCGGACTCGCCGTCTCCGCCGTCCGTCTCCACCTCCGCTTCAACCTCGATCTCGATCCCGTTCGCCTCGTAGGTCGCCTCGATCGACTCGGCGTCGTCGCGCTCGATCTCCAGTTCGTCCCGGTCGACCTCCACCTCGACCTCCACGTCGACGGTCACGTCGTCGGACATGAGCATCGCTACGCGCGCGACACTCAAAACGTCCCCGCAGGAGATCGACCGCCGGCCGCGTTACTGGAACCCGATCCGACCGCCGGTGTCGCGCAGCGACTCGCCGCCGCCGCCCTTGAACTGCTCTCTGACGTCCTCGTAGTACGCGAGGATGTCGTCGTTTATCGTCGGCCGCACCGACTCCATGGCGCGCCGGAAGTGCTTCATCTCGACCTCCTCGGCGTCGTCGTCGTCGCGCAGGGCCTCGATGGCGGCCTCGCGGGCGATCCCCTCCAGGTCGGAGCCGACGTAGCCGTCAGTGATCTCGGCGACCTCACGCAGGCTCACGTCGGGCGCGAGCGGCGTGTTCTCGGTGTGGATGTCGAGGATCTGCTCGCGGCCCTCCTGATCGGGCTGGCCGATCATCACGAGCCGGTCGAACCGGCCGGAGCGGAGCAGCGCGGGGTCGATCATGTCCGGGCGGTTCGTGGCGCCGATCACCATCACGTCGCCCATGTCTTCGAGGCCGTCGAGCTCCGTCAGGAGCTGATTGACGACGCGCTCGGAGACGTTGTTCCCCATCTCCTGGCCGCGCGAGGGTGCGAGGCTGTCGAGCTCGTCGAAGAAGATGATCGTCGGGCTCACCTGCCGGGCCTTCCGGAAGGTCTGCCGGATCGCCTTCTCAGACTCGCCGACCCACTTCGAGAGCAGCTGCGGCCCCCGCACCGAGATGAAGTTCGCGTTCGTCTCGTTGGCGACCGCCTTCGCCATCAGGGTCTTCCCCGTCCCGGGCGGGCCGTACAGCAGCACGCCCTTCGGCGCGTCGACGCCCATCCGGTCGAACTTCTCGGGAGAGGTGAGCGGCCACTCGACCGACTCCTGGACCTGCTGTTTGGCCTCTTCGAGTCCGCCGACGTTGTCCCAGGATATCTTCGGGAGCTCGACGAGCACCTCGCGCATCGCCGACGGCTCCACCTCGTTCAGCGCGCCCGAGAAGTCGTCGCGCTTGACGATCATCCGGTCGATGAGGCTCGGCGGCACCTCCTCCTCGTCTAAGTCGATCTCGGGGAGGTAGCGCCGGAGCGCTTTCATCGCGGCCTCCTTCGTGAGGCTCTCGATGTCGGCGCCGACGAAGCCGTGCGTCTCGTCGGCGAGGTGGTCGAGGCTCACGTCGTCCGAGAGCGGCATCCCGCGGGTGTGGATCTGGAGGATCTCCTTGCGGCCGACCTCGTCCGGGACGCCGATCTCGATCTCGCGGTCGAAGCGCCCGGGGCGGCGGAGCGCGGGGTCGACGCTGTCGACACGGTTCGTCGCGCCGATGACGATCACCTGCCCGCGGGTCTCCAGCCCGTCCATCATCGTCAGCAGCTGCGCGACGACGCGGCGCTCGACCTCGCCGGTGACGTCCTCCCGTTTCGGCGCGATCGAGTCGAGCTCGTCGATGAAGATGATCGAGGGCGACTCCTCCTTCGCGTCCTCGAATATCTCCCTGAGCTGTTGTTCGGACTCGCCGTAGTACTTCGAGATGATCTCGGGGCCGGCGATCGAGAAGAACGACGCCGAAGTCTCGTTGGCGACCGCCTTCGCGAGCAGCGTCTTCCCGGTGCCGGGCGGGCCGTGGAGCAGGACGCCCTGCGGCGGCTCGATCCCGAGCTTCGAGAAGATCTGCGGGTGTTTCATCGGCAGCTCGACCATCTCGCGGACGCGCTGGATCTCCGACTGGAGGCCGCCGATGTCCTCGTACGTAATTCCGCCCCCGGTCTTCTCGAACCCGGAGATCGGCTCCTCGCGCAGCTCGACCTCGGTGTCCTCCGTGATGAGACAGACGCCATCGGGCTCCGTCTCGACTGCGATCAGCGGGATCGCCTGCCCGGGCGACCGCATGAACGGGTGGTTCGTCGACGACATCACGGGGACGATGTCGCGCTCGACGACCGGCCGCTTGAGGATCTGGCGTTTCACCATGCCGGCGGCGTCGGAGCCGAACTGGACGGACGCCTCCTCGGGCGGGGCCAAGACGAGCTTGTCGGCCTTCTCGGCCTCCGCCTTCCGGATGGTGACGCGCTCGCCGATGCCGACGTCCGCGTTCTGGCGGGTGAACCCGTCCACCCTGACGGTGTCGGTGTTCCAGTCCTGGCGGTCGGCGCGCCAGACCTTCGCCGCGGTGGTCTCCGCGCCCTCGATCTCGATGATGTCGCCGGGCGAGAGCTTCAGATGTAACAGGGTATCGGGGTCGAGTCGGGCGATGCCGCGCCCCGAGTCGTTCGGGTACGCCTTCGCCACTTCGAGTTGGACTTCGTTCATAGTTCCTCGCGGGGGATGGTCGTATCTGGACCCGGTCCGGGAATAAGCCTGTTGCCCGTGCCGCCGCTCCGCACCGATCTGTCGGCGGCCGCGGCAGGTTGTGTTATCATATAGCACGGTTAGGCGTCCGTTCTTAAAACCTCGTCGTAAGCGTGCGTTTTCGCCGTGGATCTGCGGCGGCCGCAACGGACGTTTTTTGCCCGTCCGAGGTGACTTTCGGGCGTGTTCGACTCCCTCTCCGGCCCAATGCGGTCCCTCCTCGCTCGGCTCGCCTTCCTCGTCGCCGGCGCGCTCGTCGGGGCGGCGCTGTACGCGCTCGGCGTCGCCGGGATTCTGGCCGTCCCGCTCGCGGTGGTGGCGCTGCTGGTGATCGGCGAACTGTACCTGTTCGCGGCCGGCCAGGGGGTGTAACTCGCCCGACCCTCGCCGCCCGCCCGCGATCAAATCCGGAGGTATTTGTCTGGCAGTCGCGTCGGAACCAGCATGCGAACGCTCGTCTTCGACGGTCGGACCGGGGCCGCCGGCGACATGATCTGCGCCGCGCTGATCGCCGCCGGGGCGGACCCCGACGCGCTCGCCCCCGTGAGCGACGCGCTTCCGGTCCGGTACGCCGTCGGCGAGGTCGAGAAGAACGGGATCCGCGCGACGACGGTCGACGTCCTCATCGATGACAGGACGGTCGAGACCGACGGAGACCACGACCACGGCCACGACCACGACCACGACCACGGCCCCGACAACGATCCGAGCACCTCCGGATCTGACGAACCGGCCGAGGGGGCCGGCGTCCACCGGAGCTACCGCGAAGTGGTCGATCTGGTCGAGTCGATGGGCCTTCCGCCGGCCGTCGAGTCGACCGCGCTCGACGCCTTCGAGCTGCTCGGCCGCGCCGAGGCGTCGGTCCACGGCACCGACCTCGACGAGACGCACTTCCATGAGGTCGGCGCGGACGACGCGATCGCCGACGTGGTCGGCGCCGCGCTGCTGCTCGCCGATCTCGGTCCCGAGCGAGTCGTCACGACGCCGGTCGCCGCCGGCGGGGGGACGGTCGAGATGAGCCACGGGACGTACCCCGTCCCGGCCCCGGCGACGACCGAGATCGCGAGCCGGGCCGGGTTCCGGATCGCCGGCGGGCCGATCGACCGCGAACTGCTCACGCCGACCGGCGCGGCGATACTGGGAGCGGTCGCTGACGGCTTCGACGCGGTCCCGGACCTCGCGGTCGAACGCGCGGGCTACGGCGCGGGCGACGCCGACTTCGAGCGCCACCCGAACGTCCTCCGCGCGCTCGTCGGCGACGGGAGAGAACCCGGACCTGACGGCGACCGCGAGAAACGCGACGATGACCGAGCCCGAGCCGGGCAGCCCGTCGACGGACGGCTCGCACACGACGACATCGCCATCCTGGAGACGAACCTCGACGACGCCGCGCCGGAGGTGCTCGGCGGGCTTCAGGAGACGCTCTCGCGGGCCGGGGCGCGGGACGTGACGATCGTCCCGACGGCGATGAAGAAGTCGCGCCCGGGACACCTCGTGAAGGTGATCTGTAAGCCGGCGGACGCCGAGGCCGTCGCCGAGCACCTCGCCCGCGAGACGGGGACGCTCGGGGTGCGCCAGTCCGGCGCGAGCCACCGCTGGATCGCCGACCGCGCGTTCGAGACGGCGACGCTCCGGGTCGACGGCGAGGACCACGAGGTCGACGTGAAGGTCGCCTCGACGACCGACGGGGAGGTGTACGACGTCAGCGGGGAGTACGACGACGCGGCCGCGGTCGCGGAGGCGACCGGCCTCCCGATCCGCGAGGTGCTTCGCCGCGTCGAAGCCGAGGTGCGGGAGCAGCTCCCGCGAGAATAGGCCGGGAGGTGACGCCCCGGCACCCCCGTCAGTCGGGGGGGTCGACCCGCTCGACGCGCTCGGGGTCGACGCCGAAGCCGTCGGCGAGGCGCTCGCGGACGCGATCGACGACGAACTCCTCGGCGTCCTCGTTGAGGCCCGCCTCCTCGCCGACCGCGAGGGTGGCGACCGCCTCGACCGTGGTGTCGTTGAGGCCGGGACGGAGGCCGGCGATCTCGATCTCCTCGACGCGGAGGCCGTCGATTCGCTCGATCTGTGCTCGTGCGCCGGCGACGAGGTCGCCGGTGGCCGCCTGCGAGACGCGGACGGTCACCGTGGCCTCGACCGACGGCGTGTGGATGGCTGCCGCCATACGCCCCCGCCGCGAGTCGAACGCGGTGCGGTCGGTCGGCCGCCCGGGGTCGCAACCCGGAACGCGACCGGTCCGCGGCCTCGAACGCGCCGGCGGCGAGGTCGCCGGCGGCAGCGCTCGCGAGGGCAACGGTCGTCCGGTTCGACCCGCGCGACGAACGCGGCGGCTGGAGAGAACGGGTGTGGTCCGTCCCGCGGGGAAACCTCCCCAGCCGACGCGCGTCACGCGGTCGGGCGGACGGACCGTGAGTTCGGAGCCGAATACCCGATCCCGATCCACCCGAGGGACGCGACGCTCACGGACCGCGCGAGCGTCGGGAGGGTGGAACGGGTCATGGTCGGTCTCCGAGGCGCTGAATGCGCCGTCGTCCAACCCCAGTACCGGTCTCGTATTAAAATTATGTTAGTTATGCTACCTCATGACATGGCTAATTCGGTCCGGAAGCCGCCGATAATCCGCCGGAGCGGCCGCGGGCGACCCGTTCAGTCGCCCCCGAGACGACAGGCCTATGCCGGCCGCCCGACCAGTTGCGCGTAAGCAGTCACCGCCATGATCGAGCGAATTCACACGTCGGACGTCGAACCGGACGCGGACGAGGTCGCCATCGCCGGCCACGTCCACGAGATCCGCGACCTGGGGGGCCTCGTGTTCCTCATCGTGCGGGACCGCGAGGGGCTCATCCAGATCGTCTTCAAAGAGGAGCGCGAGCCGGAGCTGTTCGAGGCCGTTCAGGACGTCGGCGCCGAGGACGTTGTCCGCGTCGTCGGCGAACCGCTGGAGAGCGATCAGGCGCCCGGGGGCGTCGAGATCGCGCCGACCGAGTACGAGGTCATCGACGAGGCTGAGTCCCCGCTCCCGCTGGAGATCTCGAAGGACATCGAGGTCGACCTCTCGACCCGGCTCGACAACCGCGCGCTCGACCTCCGGAAGCCGGAGACGCTGGCGGTGTTCACTCTGCGCTCCGAGCTGATCACCGCGATGGAGGAGTGGTTCGAAGCCGAGGGGTACGTCGACATCAAGACGCCGCTGATCTCGAAGGGCGGCGCTGAGGGCGGCGCCGAGCTGTTCCCGATCCTCTACTACAACCAGGACGCGTTCCTCTCGCAGAGCCCCCAGCTGTACAAGCAGATGCTGATGGCCTCGGGCTACGAGGCCGTCTACGAGACGGGGACCGCGTTCCGCGCCGAGGACTTCGCCACCTCTCGCCACGTCTCCGAGATCGCGATGTTCGACGTGGAGCTGGCCTACATCGACGACCACGACGACGTGATGGACGTCCAAGAGGAGTCGCTGCGCTACGCGCTCCGCGAGGTCGCCGAGAACGCCGAGCGCGAACTCGACCTTCTCGACGTGGACCTGGAGGTCCCCGAGGACGACTTCCCGCGGATCACCTTCGACGAGGCGCTCGACATCCTCGAAACCGAGTTCGGCCACTTCCCCGACGACCCGACGGACCTCGACACGAAGGGCGAGAAGCTGCTCGGCGAGCACTTCGAGGAGCAGGGGCATCCGGCGTTCTTCGTCGTCGGCTACCCCGACGAGAAGTTCTACTACATGCAGGACGTGCCGGACGACGAGATCGCCTCCCGGAAGTTCGACCTCATCTACAAGGGCCAAGAGCTCTCCTCGGGCGGCCAGCGCGAACACGACGTCGAGCGCATGGTCGAGGTCATGGAGGCGGAGGGCGTCGAGACCGCGAACTTCGAGTTCTACATCGAGGCGCTGAGCTACGGCACGCCCCCCCACGGCGGCTACGGGCTCGGTATCGACCGCCTCGTCCAGAAGGTCGCCGACCTCGACAACATCAAGGAGGCGATCATGTTCCCGCGTGACCCCAACCGGCTGGAGCCGTAGTCGGTTCGAACGACGCCCACCCTGCCCGCCCGCGCCCGCCGACTACGGTCCACGGCCGCGCCCCCGGTTACGGTCCGCGGGCGCGTCGCCGATCTCGGCTGCCGGAGTTATCCTTTTATATATCACCCGCTGTTCAGGTCGATCTCCCGGTTTAGGCCGTCTTCTGCCGATTAAACCGAGTTAAATCGGGCGTAATTCGGCTGAACGGCTTGGGGCATTAAACCGTGTAGCGCTCCGAGGATGAGTCGCAATGAACGCACTCCGAACGACGCTGCTCGTGGCGGTCGCCACGGTGGTACTGATCGGGACCGGCGCGGCCGCCGGTGCCGTCGCGGCGACGCCCGGCCCGGACAACGCCTCGGGCGACGCGGGCCCGCCGAGCGACCTCCCGGACCAAGTGCCGGACTTCGTCGGCGGGATCCTCGACAGCGTGAACGAGTTCCTCGGCGGCGGGGTCGATGACCTCGGCGAGACCGTGAGCGATATCGCCGGGAACGGCGCCGGCGAGGGCGACGGAACCGACGCGGAGAACAGGACGACCGCCGACGGAGCGGGGGGTGCGTGACGTGACTGACCGCGCGCTCGACCTCGACGCGCTCGACAGGCGCACTTACCTCAAGGCGACCGGCGCCGCCGCCCTCGGGGCGACGGGCCTCGCCGGCTGTGTCGGTCGCGCGACGGGAACGCTCGCGACGCAGGTGACCGACCAGCCCGCCGACATCGGCGACTTCGAGTCGCTCGTCGTCACCGTCGAGGGGTTCTGGCTCGGCCCGGAGGGCGCCGATCCGGAGGAAGGTGACGCTGACGGCGCGAACGAGACCGACCCGGACGACGGGAGCGACGACACCGACGCCGGCGGGAACGAGACCACCGACGGCAACGGGACCGACGACGAGGGGGACGCCGCCGAGGGTCGCGAGTACTTCGAGTTCGACGAGTCACAGGAGGCTGACCTCGTCGAACTCCAGAACGGCGAGACGCAGCTGATCGACGAGCGGGAGCTCCAGACGGGCGAGTACCCGTACCTCCAGCTCGACGTGTCGTCGGCCGACGGGACCCTCACCGACGGGAGCGACGCGGCCGTCGATCTCCCGGGTAACGCGCCGCTGAAGTTCAACGAGCAGTTCGAGATCCGCGAGAACGCGCGGACGACGTTCACCGCGGACTTCGCGCCGGTGCTGCGCGGGAACGGCCGCTACCTCCTTCGCCCGGTGCCGAGCGGGATCGAGGTGGAGTACGAGTCCGAGGCGTCGGAGGACGGTTCGAGCGGCGAGAACTCGACCGACGGCGACTCGTAGCGACGCCGCGCTCTCCCGGTCCCCCGTTGGAGTCGCGGCCGCGTCCGGCGCTCGCAGGGGCGAGCGCGGACCGCACCGCGGCTTCGGGGTCAGGGCTGGGTCGGTTCCCGGGATTCGGGGACCGGGGGAATGCGCGCGTCGCTGCGAGCGGTTCCCGACGCAGAGCACCCGTCTGCTGTCAGAGGCACACGGCCCGCACGACCGCCCGAGCGACGACACGCCCGGGCGGTCTTTTCGCTTTCTGCGATCCGTCCGCCGTATCGGCGCCCAGTGTCCGCCGAGTCAGACCGTCGTCGCGTCCGTCCGGAGGAACGTCCGGTAGAGCGGTCCGGCGAGTATCAGCACGCCGACGGCGGCCATGCCGAGGACCACGGCCGGGTCGACGAGCGACCCGCCGCTCGCCGCAAGGCGGTCGAGCGAGACGCCGACGGCGACCCCGGCGAGGACCCACGGGAGTTCGCCGAACGCGGTACCGGTGATGAACGGCCGGACGCCGACGCCGGCGGCCGCGGCCCCGACCGTCACCGCGTCCGACGGGAGCGGCAGCAGGCGGGTCCCGGTCACGGCGCGCACGCTCCCTGACTCGGCCGCGAAGCGCTCGCCGGCGCGACAGAACCTGTCGGCGATTCCCGACGCGTCGCCCGCGTTGGCGCCGTCTCGGAGGCGGAATCTCCCCGCCCGGGCGAGCGCGTACGGGGGGAGCGCGGTGCCGACGACGAGCGCGAGCGCGAGCGGCGTCCCGGCCCAGCCGTACCCGAAGCCGACGGCGACGGCAAGCAGGGTCGTGGGCCACGCGAGGAGCGGCCTGACCGCCGCGAGCGCGACGATCGCGGCGCCGAACCGCAGCGGGTCTGTCGCGAGCCACCGGAGCCGCGAGAGCGCCGCCTCGGGGGAGACCGCGAGGGTCACTGCCGCCACCGCCGCGACGAGGACCCCGGCGACCGCGTACCGTCCGAGCGCCGACCGGCGATTCACGCTCCGGCGTCCGCGGGCGTCCGGTAAACGCTTTGTGGGTGCGTCCGGCCGCCGCCGGGCAGCCGCCGGCTCAGGACAGCTTGCCGAGCGCCTCGAAGAAGTCGGAGGGGGGACCGGCGATCCGTATCGGTGGCGCGGCGCGTTCGACGGTCACTTCGGTCGGCCCGTCGAGCGCCGCGGTGTCGCGTCCGTCGCTGACGACGGTCGCCCCCGCGTCGTCCGCGACCGCGACGGTTATGCTCGCGTCGGCGTCGACGACGAGCGGTGGCATCCCGTCCTCGGCGACCATCTCGTTGACGATCAGCCCGTTCACCTCGGGGTGGACGAGGGGCCCGCGCTCGGAGAGGTTGTACGCGGTCGACCCGGTCGGCGTGGCCACGAGGACCCCGTCTGCGTGCCCCCCGGCGTACCGCGACCCGTCGACCCGCACCTCGTAGTCGATCCCGCCGCCGGGGCCGCGTCGGTCGCCCTGAATCACCACCTCGTTCGCGGCCGGCGTCGACATCCAGCCGCCGGCGCTGGCGGCGAGCCGCGGGGCTTCCCGGACGTCCAGCCCCCCGTTCCGGAACGCCCGGACCTCGGCGCGGAGCGCCGCCGCCGCGTCGGCGGGCGGGACCGCGTTGAGGAACCCGACCTCGCCGAGGTTCACCCCGACGATGGGGGTGTCGCCGGCGTTGCGCGCGACGAACAGGAACGTGCCGTCGCCGCCGACGGCGACGACCAGGTCGCAGTCGTCGAACGCGTCGACCGCCCGGGCGTCGTCGCCCGCGTCGAGCGCGGCGGCGGTCTCCGCGTCGAGCCAGACGCTCTCTCCTTCTTCGGTGACGATGTCTCGGAGAGTCGCCGCGAGCGACGCCGCCCGCTCGCTGCCCTTTCGCGCGACGATGCCCACTTCCATGCGGAAGCCATCCCCGTCCCCGGATAAAAGCGTGCGGACATCGGGGAGCCCGATCGAGTTCTCAACGCGCGGGAGTTCGCCGGAAAGTTTCAAGCCGCTCGGTCGCGTTGCTCGGCTCATGCCGAACCCCCACGGGCGGCGGAAACGATGAGCGAGGAGGACGACTGGTTCGAGCGCGCGCTGCGCGAGACCGACGAGGAGTCCGACGAGCGGCCGGTGGGCGACGCGGAGCGCGGATCCGACGGCGGGCCCGGGGAGTCGGATGATGCGCAAGAGCGGGATGACGCGCCGGACGAGCCGGAGGACGCGACGGGAGTACCGGACGAGTCCGACGCTCCCGGCGACGGGGGTGCGGAGCGGGAGTTCGACGACCCGGCGGTCGAACTCGGCGCATCGAGTGACGACGCCGAGCCCGCGGACCCCTTCGGCGGGAACCGCGGGGAATCGGACGCCGACGCGGGCGACGGGGACCCGTTCGGCGGTGCGACCGATGACGGCGAGGCGCGCTCCTCCGGCGACACGGCCGACGACGGTGACCCGTTCGGAGGGACCGACGAGCCGAGCGGCGACCGGTCCGGGGGCGACCGGTCCGGTGACGACTCGACGGCAGACGGCGTACCGGCGGACGCGTTCGGCGATGTCGGCGGCGGCGGCGGAGAGTTCGGGTCGTTCGGTGCGGACGACCCCTTCGGCGGCGGGAGCGACGCCGGCGCGAGCGAAGCGAGCGCTCCCGACCCGGACGCCGGTTCCGGGGGCGGGACGGACTCGTTCGGTGCTGACGACCCCTTCGGCGGGAGCCGCGGGGGCAGCGGGAGTAGCGGCGGTGCGGACGGCAGCGCGGGGGG
>NZ_SGTX01000022.1:0-43901 GCF_005435025.1 Halorubrum sp. CGM4_25_10-8A
CCCCCCGTCACCCGCCCGCCGTCGGTCCGCGACCCCTCACCGCTCATCGCGGGCCTCCGTCGGCTCGCGGCGCGTCGACCCGTCGCCGCCCGCGTACGCCGCGACCGCCCCGTCGTCCAGCGCGTCGAGCAGCGCGGCGGGCTCGTGTGCGTCGACGACCGCCTCGGGGTCGAGTCGCTCGGCGAGCGCGCGGTGACCGGCCGCGGCGCGCGCGGCCGCCTCGTCCGCGTCGACGTACGCCGACAGGGCGTCGTCGACCGCGGCCTCGCGGACGCGCGCGAACCGCTCGGAGTCGGGGTCGACCGGGCCGTCGGCGTGGGTCTCGTCGAACCACTCGACCCAGCGCTCCCGGTCGGTCCACTCGCCCTCGCGCTCGGCCTCGCGGCGGACCCAGTCGACGCCCTCGGCCGCCGCCGGCCACCAGCCGTCGTCGATCCGGGCGTCGGCGACCACCCGCTTGCCGACCCGCGCGCCCCGGCCCGCGGCCGTGACCGCCTGCCGGTCCGCGTCCGACGGAGACGCGACGTACAGCCCCTCGACCGGCGTCTTCCCGTCTCGGTCCGCGTACTCCCGGTCGAAGTCCTCGCGCGTCTCGCCGTCGCGATCGCGTGCCTCGAACATCGCGCCGTCCTCGTCGAGCCCGCGGAGGTACTCGCCGTCGTAGCGCGTCGCCGCGACCACCCGGCGGGCGGTGACCGGGTCGCCCTCCTGCGGGGTCACGACGAACCGAGGCGCGTCGCCCTCGGGGGGCTCTCCGGGCCCGCCGTCGGTCGCCCGCTCGACGGTCTCGACGAGGTCGTCGACGACCGCACAGCCCGCCCGCTCGGCCTGCTCGCGCATGAGGTCGGAGAGGGTTCCGACGTCGACGCCGGCCGGGAAGCCGGGGTAGTTCTCGAGGTGCGCGCACCGCGCGAGCGACGACCGGCCGCGGTCGAAGACGGTCACGTCGAGGCCGTCGCGCGCGGCGAACACCGCGGCGGCGCAGCCGGCCGGCCCGCAGCCGACCACGACGACGTCGCGGTCGGCGGCCTCGGGCTCGGCGGGACCGCTCATTCGCCCCCTCCGGCGACGATCGAGGCGACCTCGCCGCGGTCGAACAGCTGTTCGTCGGCGGGGATCTCCGGGTAGTCGTCGCCGTGTTCGTACGTCGGCCACTCACCGAACCGCTCCGGGAACAGCTGTTTCGCGGTCATCTCCAGCTGGAACAGGTTCATGATCGGGCCCTGAACCGGATCGCCGGAGGGGTAGAAGCGGTCGTTCGCTATCGCGGAGAGGTCGCCGGCGACCGGGTGGTCCGACAGCTCCTCGCGGACAGCGCCCACGTCGTAGTAAGAGGCGATCCCGTACTGGTGGAGGACGACGTCGGGGTCGACCTCCAGCAGTCGCTCGTGGTCGTATGCCGTCTCGTAGGTGACGTCGTCGCCGGCGAACGCGTCGGGCACGTCGAACGGACGCACGTGCGCGTTCGCGAACCCCGGCTCGTCGGTCCGCGAGGGGTAGTATGTCCCGTCCATGTAGATGAGCGTCGCGACGGTCGGCCGCTCCTCAGCCGGGGGGAGGTCGCTCCGGATCGTCTCGATCAGGTCCTCGCGGACCGCGTCGAGCGCGGCGAAGCGTTCCGACTCTCGGAACGCGGCGGCGACCCGCTCGCCGATCTCGGGGAGGGTGTAGTACTCGTACCGGTCGCGGTACGCCTCGGGCGGCGCGGCGTGCCGGCGGCTGTAGCTGTTTCCGAACCACGGCCCGACGCGCTCCCGGACCTCGGCCACGTCCTCCTCGTCCCAGCCGTCGAAGGAGGCGAACAGCGCCGGGTCGGCCAGGTGGAGGTCGGAGTCGAGCTCGTAGAGGAGCTCGCGGTCGACCGAGATGCCCCCGCCCGAACCGGAGTTGAGCTGCGTGATCCCCTCGCGATCGAAGGAGACGCCGTCGAGGTTCGCGTAGTAGGCGTCGAGCGTGTTCCCGCCCGCGTCGGCGTCGAACCCGAGAGAGTTCACCGCCCCGCCGTGGCCGAGCGCCACGGCGAGGTCGGCGTACAGCAGGCTGTACACCGACACGCTCTCGGGGACCGCGTCGAACTCGACCTCGCCCACCGGGGCCATCGCGGCCGTGTACGTGTCCGGCGAGTCGCCGCCGGAGCCTCCGTCCGCGGAACCGGCCTCATTCTCGGACCCGCTCGGCGTCGTCTCCCTCCCGCTACACCCGGCGAGGAGCCCCGCGCCGGCGACGGCGCCGCAGTACCTGATCGCGTCGCGTCGCGTGCCGGTGAGTCGGTCCGCGTCTGGTTGCATACGATTTAGGCCACCCTAAAGGATTAAAGCGGTTTCGAATCTTAGGTATGCCTAAAACCTCGCCAGACGGTCGGCGAGACCCTGCGGACCGGTGCGGACGTGACGAACGGCAGCCGAGCGGGACGAACCGCGGCCAAGCCGGATTTCGTATCGCGCTATCCGCTTTATTCGGCGCCGAACGACCGCACGCTCTCGAACGAGCCGTCGGCGATAGCGGCGGCGATGCCCTCGATGTCGGCCTCTCGCGGCACCTCGTGCGGGTACTTCCGACCGAAGTACCGGACGAGGTTCTCCACGTCGCGTTCGAGGAACTCCCGCGCGTTCTCGTGGTCGACGGGCACCGCCTGCGGCCAGTCGAAGATGGTGATCCCGCTCTCGGCGACCGCGACGTTGTGCTCGGAGGCGTCGGCGTGGATCCAGCCGAGTTCGTGGGCGGTCGCGAGTTCGCGGCAGATCAGATCGAGGACGCCGACCGCCTGCTCGGGGTCGAGCTTCGCGCGCGAAAGTTCGACGCCCGCGAACTTCTCCATCACGATGGCGTGTCGGTTGTGGTCGACCGGCCGGGGGACGGAGACGTCCGGATACAGCGACTCCATCGCCTCGTACTCCCGCTCGGCCGCCTTGCGCGCGGTGTACAGCCACGAGACGTGGTCCCGGTCGGCGGTGTACTCGCGCTCGCGGTTCACCTCGCGGAAGTTGGTGTACCCCTCGCGGTGGTACTTCAGGGCGAGCGGCCGGAACGACTGCGCCTCGTACACGTCGCCCTCCTTGCCGAGCCCGAGCGGCGCCCCCACGCCGTCTATCGTCTCCCGCTCCGCGAACGTCCGGAGCGCCAGGGCGTCGTACCCCTCGAAGGTGAGCTGGTACCCCTCGTACTGGATCGTCTTCCGCTCGATCAGCTCGCGGTCGAGGCAGCGGTCGATGCGGTAGTCGACCTCCTCGCGCGTCAGGTCGGCGTAGTCCGGGAGCTTGTCGCGACGGACCCACTCCGAGAAGCGCATCCCCTGCTCGACGCCCGAGAGGAGGTAGAAGTCCTCGGGGTCGAGGTCGGCCATGTCGCCGGCGACGTTTCGCACCATACGCGCCCCTACTCCGGCGATTCGTAAAAGGGGCGCGCGTTCGACGACATCCACTGGTATAGCGTATATCGCGATATCGAATTTCGTTCGGGCCGACCGCTGGGCCGAGCGCAACCGCTTTCGGAGCGGCGGCCGACGGTGTCGACATGACCGCGCCCGCCGTCGACTGGCGGCTGATCCGCGAGGAGACCCGCCCCGGCCCAATGCAGATGGCGTTAGACGAGGTTGCCGCCGAGACCGCCGCGGCCGGCGGCCCCGCCACGCTCCGCACCTACCGCTGGGAGCCGAGCTGTCTCACCCTCGGCCGCCACCAAGACCCGGAGACGGTCGACTGGAGATTCTGCGAGCGCGAGGGGATCGACGCAACGCGCCGGCAGACCGGCGGCGGCGGCATCTACCACGACGAAACGGGTGATGTCGCCTACTCTATCGCGGTCCCCGCGGAGACGGTGCCGGGCGAACTGCTCGACTGCTACCACCTTCTTTGCGAGCCGGTCCTCGACGCCTTCGACCGGCTCGGCGTCGACGCGGACTACGTCGACGAGTCGGTGCCGGAACTGTATCACCCCGCCTGCTACCTCCGCGAGCTCCACCCGGCACACGACGTGGTGGCCCCGGGACCGGAGGGCGACGAGCTCCGCAAGATCGCCGGCAACGCGCAGTACCGCAAGCGGGAGGCGGTGATCCAGCACGGGTCGTTGACCTTCTCGGTCGACGCGCCCCGCCACCTCGGCGTCTTCGCCGATCCGTCGGTGACTCCCGAGGCGTTCCGAGACCGGGTCGTCGGGATGGACGAACTGGTCGATGTCGACCGCGCGGCCGCGGTGGCGACCGTCGAGGCGGCGCTGGCCGACTGGGCGGACGCGACTCCGGGAGCGACGGTCGACGCGGACGGGTCGTGGACCGACGACGAACTGGAGCGGGCCGAGGAAATCGCCGCGGAGAAGTACCGGAACGAGGAATGGGCCCGGACGCGACCCGGGGGCGGCGCGTAAGATGCGGAAAGCGGGGAGCGGCGGCAAGACGTGGAAAGCGGGGAGCGGCGGTAAGACGTGGAAATCGGGGAGCGGCGGCGGGTGACGGCGGGGACGACCGCGAACGACCGCGGACCGCCCGGTTCCGAAGGGGCTTTTTCGACCGCCCCCGTGTGATCGGTATGAGTCTCAAGGTCGGCGCGCACGTCTCCATCGCCGGCGGCGTGGACAACGCCGTGGCGAACCAGGTCGAGGTCGGCGGCAACTGTGGACAGATCTTCACCCACTCGCCGCAGGTGTGGCAGGACCCGGACATCGGCGACGAGGAGGCCGAACGGTTCCGCGAGGGGACCGAACGCGACTTGGAGGGGCCGTGGGTGATCCACACCTCCTACCTCGTGAACCTCTGTACGCCGAAGGAGGGGCTCCGTGAGAAGTCGCTCGACTCGATGCAAAAAGAGGTCGACGCGGCCGACAAGCTGGGCATCCCGTACGTGAACGTCCACCTCGGCGCGCACACGGGGGCCGGCGTCGAGGGCGGCCTCGATAACGCCGCGTCGGTGATAGACGACCTCGACGTGCCCGACGGCGTGACGATCCTGATCGAGAGCGACGCGGGCGCGGGAACGAAACTCGGCGGCGAGTTCGAGCACCTCGCGGGGGTCATCGACCGCACCGAGACCGACATCGATGTCTGCGTCGACACCGCACACGCGTTCGCGGCGGGCTACGACCTCTCGACGCCCGAGGCGGTCGACCAGACGATCGGCGAGTTCGACGACGTGGTCGGGTTAGAACACTTGGAGTACGTCCACCTCAACGACTCGAAACACGAGTGCGGCACCAACAAGGACGAACACGCCCACATCGGCGAGGGGCACATCGGCGAGGCGGGGATGGAGCGGTTCCTCAACCACCCCGACCTGACGGACGTGCCGCTCGCGCTGGAGACGCCGACCGAGGACGGGAAGAGCTTCGCGTGGAACATCGACCGAGTGCGCGAACTCCGGCGCGACTGAGGCACCGCGACCGAGACGTCGCCGTCTCCGCGGACGCCGTCCGTCCGACGCAGTTTTAAGTTATCTCGCGGGCGATCCGCGGGCATGTCCACCACGAGAGCGCTGCTGGTCGGCCGTCGCCGCGGCCGCGCGGTCGGACTGGTGGTCGGATTCGCCGGGGTCGTGGCCCTCGTGCTCGTCGCCGCCTTCGTCGCCGAGTCGGTCGGCGCGACGACGGCGGCCGCGCTGACCGACCGGCTCCTCCCGCCGTTAGTGTTCTACGCGCCCGGGCCGCTGGCCGCCGCCGGGGCGTACGCGCGCTGCGGGGGACCGGCCTGTCTGACCGTCGGCGTCGTGCCGGCGGTCGTCCTCGGGGGGTTCGTCCTCGTCGGGACGGTGGTCGGCGTCCCCGGCGTCAACGGCGGGAACCCGGCGCTCGGCGACGTGACGGTGAGTTTCGCCGCGATCGGGCTGAGCAGCGCGTTTGTCGGCTACTGCGCCGGGGTGACCGCCGTCCTCGCCGCCGACATGCTGGGATTCGGCGGCCACGGCAGCGGAGGGGAGACGGACGGCGGCGAGGGGGACGCCGACGAGGCGTGACGGCCCGACCGGGAATCGAGCGGCGGTCGATCTCCGGACGTTTATTTTCGCCCGCGCCGAAGCGGGGGCGTGCGACGCTTCTCCGCCGAGTACCTCGAACACACCCGCCGCGGGATGTGGGAGGACGGCCGCGACGCGCTCGCCGACTTGGAGCTATCGAGCCGCGAGCGCGTCCTCGATGTCGGCTGCGGTACCGGAGAGCTGACCCGCGTGCTGGCCGCGGAGACGGACGCGGACGTACTCGGCGTCGACGCGGACCGAGAGCTCCTCTCGGTCGCCCGCGAGGAGAGCGACGGCCGGACTGGCTACCTCGCGGGCGACGCCACGCGGCTCCCGGTCGATGACGACGCGGTCGACCTGGCCGCCTGTCAGGCCCTGCTGATCAACCTCCCGGACCCGACCGCCGCGGTCCGAGAGCTCGCCCGCGTCTCCGGGGACCTCGTCGCCGCGGTCGAGCCGGACAACGCCGACGTGCGGGTGGCCTCGACGGTCGACGCCGAGGAGCGACTGGAGCGCGAGGCCCGCGAGGCGTACGTCGACGGGGTGGACACCGACGTGGCGCTCGGCGACCGGGTCCGCGAGGCGTTCGACGCGGCGGGACTCGTCGACGTGCGCACTCGGCGCTACGTCCACGAGAAGCGGACCGAGCCGCCGTACGCCGAGGCCGCGCTGCGGTCGGCGGCGCGGAAGGCCTCCGGCGCGGGGCTGGCCGACCACCGCGACGAGTTGGTGGCCGCGACCTCCGAGCGCGCGTACGACGACCTCCGCGGGCGCTGGCGCGAGATGGGCCGCGAGGTCGTCGACGCCATCGGCGCCGCGGAGTACGAACGCGTCGAGTACGTCCCGTTCGACGTGACGGTCGGACGAGTGAGCTGAGAGAAAGAGGAAACCAGAACCGACGCCGACGGGCGGTTATTTATAAGCCAGAGAGGCTGATTCCGAATTTGATAGATAAATGAATGGTAGCAGATCGGCGGCCGACACCGCCAAAGCCCCAGCCGTCCGGGTATAAATGACTGGTTGTAGATCGGCGGCGAACTCCTCCAAAGCCCCAGCCGCGAGGGCTCGCGCGGCTCGTTGCGCTCCTCGCTCGCGTTGCTCGCTGCGGTGCGTACTGCGCCGTGCTTCGCCCTCGCGACTGCCACTTTGAGTCCCGCCCCGCACCGCGCCTCACGCCTCCCCAGCCTCGTCGGCCGGCCTCCGCTTCGCTCCGGCCGGCCGACTCCCTCGCGCGTGCTGTCTCGCGGCCGCCGAGGGCGGCCGCTCGGAGGCGCGCGCCACCGCACCGGGTTCGATTTATAAATAGCGTCGCGGTGCGTCCGCCTTACACCATGTCGCCGCGAACCGAGGCGCCCTCCTGCTCTGTGCGCTGTCGTTTCAACACGTCCGCGGCCTCGGTCGCGGCCTCCTCGTCGGCGCCGAGCATCCCGAGCGCGGCGGGTAGCGTCGGCATCGCGAGCGAGGCCTCGCGGAGGCGGTCGAAGGCCTCGTCGTCGCGCTCGCCGTCGACCCACAGGCAGACCCCGCGGGGGTCGAGCACCTCCTCGTAGGCGTCCCGGGCGAGCGCGCCCTTCAGGCGCTGCCGGACGTTGTCTTCGAAGCCCGCGTTACACACCTCCAAGTGGATCGGCTCGTCGTCGTCAAGGAGTTCGGCCGCGAGGCACTTCTCGGGTGCGGCGTACCCGTTGTCGCTCGTCCGCACGCGGTCCGGGTGCGCCTCGGCCCACTCGGCGTCGACGGTGGTGCCGACGCCCTTCACGCCGTACTCGGCCTCGAACGCCGCGGCCGCGTCGCCGTCGCCGCCCATGATCACGTCCTTGGTGAGATAGACGTCGAGCCGGTCGACCGGGTCGAGTCCGAGCGCCACGTCGCCGAACGCCCACACCTCGCGGACGGGCACCGGCATCGGTTCGCCCGCGACGCGGTCGACGAGCGACTCCAGACGGTCGACGGCCCCTTCGCGTTCCATTGGCGACGACTACGCGTCGGGCGGGCAAACCGGTTACGCTCGGCGGGGCGGTCAGATCTCGTCGAGCCGCGCCGCCACGTCGTCCCAGTGCCCCCCTTTCCAGAACCACTGGCCGCACTCGGTGCAGCGCCACCCCGGGCGCTCCGACCCTACGTCGTCCGGGACGTACTCCGGACGGTCGGCCGACGGGTCGCCGACTTCGAGCGAGTCGACGCGCTCGACGGGCCCGTTACACGAGCCGCACCGCGTCGGCTCGTCGGCGAGTTCGACGCGGAGACCGGCGGCGGCGAGTTCCCGGAGCTGGTCGAGCACGTCGCGCTCGGCGAGGAGGACGGCGTCGACGGCGGGGTCGCCGCGGGGGGCGCGGTCCGCGAGGTCGTGGTCCCGAGTGAGGAGGACGCGGTCCTCGGCGGCCGCGACCTCGCGGAGCCGGTCGTCGGCCTCGATCCCCCGGTCGAGCGCGTAGGCGGCGTCGTACCCGCAGAGCCGGAGGTAGGTGGCGAGCTTCCCGCACATCACGTCGAGCAGGACCGGCGGGCGGTCGGCGGCCGAGGGGGCGCTCCCGTCCCGGTCCGTCATCTACAGCAGGAACGACCGGAGCCCGTCGAGCGAGCGCGCGTTGAGCACGTCGGCGGCCCGCGCCCACCCCCGCCGCGCGGTGTGGACGCCGTACCGCGCGTTGTCGAGTTCGCGCGGGGCGTGCGCGTCGGTGTTGACCGCGATCGCCGCGCCCGCCTCGACCGCGGCCCGGACGAACTCGCCGTCGGCGTCGAGCCGGGCGGGGTTCGCGTTCACCTCGATGGCGGTGCCCGACGCGGACGCCGCCTCGGCGACCGCTTCCACGTCCGGGTCGAGCCCCGGTCGCTCGTTGATCAACCGGCCGGTCGGGTGGCCGAGCACGTCGACGTGAGGGTGCTCGACCGCCCGGACCAGTCGCTCGGTGGCCGCCTCGGCGTCCTGCCCGAGCGCGGCGTGCGGCGACGCGACGACCAAGTCGAGGGCGGCGAGCGTCTCGTCGTCGGTCGAGAGGTCGCCGTCGGCGTCGATGTTCGCCTCGATCCCGTGGAGGAGCGGGATATCGACTTCGTCGGCCGCCTCGGCGACCGCCGCGGCCTGCGCCTCGATGTCGGACTCGTCGAGCCCGACGCCGCCCACCATTCCCGGTCCGGTCGCGTGGTCGGTGACGACGTGGTAGTCGTAGCCGCGTTCTTCGGCCGCCGCGGCCATCTCGGCGATCGAGAAACCGCCGTCGGACCAGTCGGTGTGGGTGTGGAGGTCGCCGCGGAGCTCGTCCGGCCCGACGAGCGGCGGCAGGCGACCCTCGGCGGCGGCCTCGACCTCGCCGCGGTCCTCCCGGAGCTCCGGCGGGACCGGGTCCATGTCGAGCGCGCGGTAGACCTCGTCCTCGCTCTCCCCCGCGATGCGCTCGCCGGCACGCGTCGCGTCGGCCTCCGCGCCGTCCGCGGCGGCTCCGTCGGCCGCCTCGCCTTCCGCGTCGTCGTCGGCCGCCTCGCCCTCCGCGTCGCTCACGTCGAAGAGCCCGTACTCGTTCAGCTTGCGCCCGCGGTCGATCGCGCGGTTGCGGACGGCGACGTTGTGCGCCCGCGACCCGGTGAAGTACTGGAGCGCGGCGCCGAACTCGTCGGGGTCGACGATCCGGAGGTCGACGCGGGTGCCGTCCGCGCGCACGCTCGCCTTCCCGGTGCCCGCCTCGATCGTCGCGTCCGCGGCCTCCCAGTGGGTGAACGCCTCGACGATTGGATCGCGCTCCTCGCTGGCAACGAGCAGGTCGATGTCCCCGATCGTCGGCTTCCACCGCCGGATCGAGCCGCACACCTCGACCGACTCGACGGCGTCGCGGTCGGCGAGGTACGCGAGCGCGTCGTCCGCGACCGGCCGGGCGTCGCCGAGGCGGGTCCGCTCGCGGGCCTCGCGCGCGAACGGGATGTTGTCGAGGATGTTCTCCTCCGTCTTGGCCCCGAAGCCGGAGACCTCCCGGATCTCCTCCGCCTCGGCGGCGGTCTCCAGCTCGTCGAGGTCGCTGATCCCGAGCGCGTCGTACAGCGAGCCGACCGTCTTCGGCCCGACGCCCTCCACCGCGGTCAGCCCGGCCATGTCGACGGGCAGCTCCTCGCGGAGCTCGGTTAATTCTCCGATCTCGCCGGTCTCGACGTACTCGACGATCTTCGCGGCGATGGCGTCGCCGACGCGGTCGATCTCGGCGACCGCGTCCTCGCCGTCGGCCGCGAGCCCCTCGATCGGCGCCGGGTGGTCGCGGACGTTCTCGGCCGCCCGTCGGTAGGCGGTCGGTTTGTACTCGACGCCCGTCGCCTCGAGGAGGTCGGCGAACTCCTCCAACCGCGTCGCGACCTCGTCGTTCCGGCTCATCACGCGACCGTTCGGCGGGACGGCACTTATACCGCCGGGCGAACGCCCGCGATCGGCGCCGTCCGCGGGCCACGTCGACCGGTCGCTTATTCCGACCGAGACCGAACCCGGTAGTATGTCGAGCGACCACGGCGGCGCCGACGGCACGGCGGACCGAAACGTCCTCGGGGGCGAACTGGCCCCCTGCGGCCGCGACCCGACGACCGGCTACCTGCGGGACGGACACTGTCGCGACGTGGACGGCGACGCCGGCGAGCACACGCTCTGTGCGGTCGTCACGGCCGAGTTCCTTCGGTACAGCCGCGACCGCGGCAACGACCTGATCACGCCCCGCCCCGAGTTCGAGTTCCCCGGGCTGGAGCCGGGCGACCGCTGGTGCCTCTGCGTCGGCCGGTGGCTGGAGGCCGCCGAGGCGGGCGTCGCCCCGCCGGTCGTCCTCGAAGCGACGGACGAGTCCGTGCTGCGCGCGGTCGATCCCGACCGACTCCGCGAGCACGAGTTCGACCCGGCGGCGTTCGATCCCGGAACGCTCGACTGAGGTGGGCGCGCGCCGGGGCGGCGTTCGGAGGCGACCCCGGAGGCTTTTTCGCCCCGGCCCGGGACTCCGAGACATGGCCGAGACGGGCGACGCGCCGGACGACAGCGTCCGCGAGCGCGCCGATAGGAGCCGCGTCGCGCTGTGGCTCCTGCTCGACGCCGACCGACGGCTCGTCACGGCCGTCATCCTCTCGCTCGTCTTCCTCGGACTGGTGGCGGCCGGGGCCGTCCTGCCCGGCGCCGCCGAGACCCTCCGCGGCGGCGACTCCGTCGACACGCTGTTCCAAGGGCTCCTCACGGCCACGATCACCGGCGTCACGCTCGTGCTCACGCTGAACCAGCTCGTGCTCTCACAGGAGCTCGGCGCCGTCGGCGACCAGCGCGAGCGCATGGACGGCGCGATGGCGTTCCGGGACGACGCGGCGGCCGTCCTCGGCGAGCCGGTCAGCCCCGCCGAGCCGGCGGCGTTCCTCGGCGCGCTCGTCCGGACGGCGAGCGACCGCGCGACCGCCCTCCGCGAGGCCGTCTCCGGGACGACCGACGCGGAGTTGGCCCGGGCGACCGACGGCCTGACCGACGCCGTCGCGGAGAACGCTGCCCGGACGACGGACGGGCTCGACGGGGCTCAGTTCGGCGCGTTCGAGGTGATATCGGCGGTCCTCGACTTCAACTACTCGTGGAAGCTGTTCGCGGCCCGGCGGCTCCGCGAGCGCCACGGCGAGGCGCTGAACGAGACCGCGGCGGCGGCGCTCGACGACCTGATTGAGACGCTGCGGCTGTTCGGCCCCGCCCGTGAACACTTCAAGACGCTGTACTTCCAGTGGGAGCTGATCGACCTCTCGCGGCGGATGCTCGTGTCCGCCGTCCCGGCGCTGCTGACGGCGGCGGCGATGGTCGCCTTCTTCGACGCCGAGCGCTACGCCGGGTCTATCCTCGGCGTCGAGGCCGTCGCGTTCTGGGTGGCGCTCGCAGCCGCCGTCTCGCTCGTCCCGTTCGCGCTGCTTTTAGCCTACATCCTCCGGATCGCGACGGTGACGAAGCGCACCCTCTCAGTCGGCCCGTTCATCCTGCGCGAGACCGACGGCGAGGCGTGAGCGGCCGTCACTCCCTCGACTCGGTCAGCCAGAGCCCGGCTGCGACGGCCGCCGCGACCCCCATCGACACGGCCAGCAGCGCGAACGCCGGGCGGAACCCGGCGGCGTCGGCCACGACGCCGACCGCGCTCGGCGCGAGCGCGCCGGCCCCCATGAGCAGCGTCCGGACCACGCCGAGGCCGCCGCCGGCGAGCCGCTCGGGGAGCAGCTCCATCAGGTAGGCGCCCCGGACCGGGCGGAAGCCGTGCGACCCGAGGCCGAAGGCGGCGACGACCGCGCCGGCCGCGAGCGCGCCGCCGCCGAGCGCGGGGAGCGAGACGAGGGCGACGAGCGTCGCGGCCGCCAGCCCGAGCGTGGCGACCATCACGGGGAAGCGGCCGACGCGGTCAGAGAGATCGCCGGTGACGAGCTGGACGAGCGTCATCGCGAACACGAGCGAGTACAGCAGGCTCGCCGTCGGGCTCGCGAGCTCGACCGCCTCGGAGAGGTACAGCGGCAGGAACGCGACGAGGCCGTTGTAGGCGAACGAGAAGCCGACCGTCACGAGGACGAACGCCGCGAACCGGGCGTCCCCGAACAGCCGGAGGTAGTCGCGCGCCCCCGGATCGCCGCCGTCGTCGCCCTCGTCCGCCGCCCCCGTCGCCGCCGGGGACCCGGCGAGCCGGACCGCGGCGACGGCCGCGAGCGCGACGGCGAGCGTCCCGGTGAGCAGGAAGGGGGCGCGCCAGTCGGCGCCGGGCAGGCGCGCGAGGACGGCCGCGAGCGCGGGCGGCGCCGAGAGGACGGCGACGACGACCGCGGGCGCGGCGACCCCGCCCATCGCGCCGAGCGTGTCGTGCGCGCCGAGCATCCGCCCGGTGCGAGCGGGGTACACGCGGGCGATCAGCCGCACCGAGACGGTCTTGTGGACGCCCGTCCCCGCGCCGATGACGAGCATCGCGGCCACCAGCGCGGCGAAGGGGGCGTCGAACACCAACGCGAGCGACCCCGCGCCCGCGACGAGCGCGCCGGCGACGATCACCCGTACCGGACCCACCCGGTCCGCGACCGCACCGCTCGGGAACTGTAACAGCGCGTACACGATCATGAAGCCGGTGAACGCGGTCCCGACGGTCGCGTTGCTCACGCCGTAGGCGCCCCGGATCGACTCGAACAGCGGCGGGAAGAGGTACCGGACGAACTTCCCGAGGAACCAGACGAGCGAGACGAGGAGGAGGGCGTCGTACTCGCCGATTCGACGGGAGCGCATCGGGCGTCCTTGCCCGGTCGACGGCATAAAAGGTCTGAAGCGTCGGGCGGCCCGCGGTCGCGCGGCGTGTGGGCTCCCGTCGCCGCGTTGCGTTCTCTGTACTCGTGCCGCGTTACCTGCCGCCGCGATGGCGAACGCCGGCGCGGGCGCTATCCGCCACCGCCGCCGTACGACCCCTTCTGCGCCTCTAGCTCGCCCTCGCGACGGCCGTCGGCCTCGTCGGCGTCCGACGGCGGTTCGGCGTCTCCCGTCGACCGGCGGACCGCGAGCACCCACCCGAGGCCGTACGCCGCCGTCCCGCAGGCGACGCCGCCAGCCGTCCCGAGGGCGGACGCCCCGGCGAGCCCCGAGAGGACGGCCACCGCCGGACCGCCGAGGAGGGCGTATCCGAGGTTGTCGGTCACCACGTCGCGCACGGTCACGCCGGCCTCAACTCGCCCCCGTCAGAAGTGTTTTGTCGTCGCCCCGACCGGATGGAGCGGACAGCCGCACGGGAACCGCCTCGCGGCGCCGCTCAGAACGGGCCCTTGCCGCCGCCCATCATGTCGCCGAGGCCGCCGCCCTCGCCGCCCATCTTCTTCATCATGCGCTGCATATCGCCCTCGCCCATCCCCTGGAACTGGCTGATCGTCTGCTCCATCATCGAGTGCTGTTCGAGCAGCTGCCGGACCGTCTCCTCGTCGGTGCCCGAGCCGCGGGCGATGCGCTCCGTGCGCGACTGGCCGACGACGCGCGGGTTCTCGAGTTCCTCCTCCGTCATCGAGTCCATGATGCGCTCGAAGCGGCGCATCCGGTCTTGGGTGACGTCCATCGCGTCGTCCGGGAGCTCGTCCATCATCCCGCCGCCGAGCCCCGGGATCATGTCCATCACCTGGTCGAGCGGCCCCATCTTGTTCATCGCGTCCATCTGCCGTTTCATGTCCTTCAGGGTGAACTCGCCCTGAAGCATGTCCTCGGGGTCCCAGTCTTCGTCCTCCTCCTGGGTCTCCTGCATCGCGCGCTCGACGCGCTCGGAGAGCTGCTTCAGGTCGCCCATGCCGAGCAGCCGGGAGATGAACCCCGACGGCTCGAACCGCTCGATGTCCTGGACCGTCTCGCCGGTCCCGAGGAAGGCGATCGAGGAGTCGGTCTCGTTGACCGCGGTCAGCGCGCCCCCGCCCTTCGCGGTCCCGTCGAGCTTGGTGATCACGACGCCCTCGATGCCGATCGACTCCTCGAACTGTCGGGCCTGCTCCTTCGCGCCCTGCCCGATCGCGGCGTCCAAGACGAGCAGCGAGCGGTCGGGGTCGACGACGCCTTCGATCTCCTCGATCTCCGCGATGAGGTCGTCTTCGAGTGCGTGCCGCCCCGCCGTGTCGACGATGTGAACGTCCGCGTCGGCCGTCTCTTCGAGGCCGGTGCGGGCGATGTCGACCGGGTCGTCGTTGTCGGGGTTCCCGTAGAAGTCGACCTCCGCGCGCTCGCACATCTGCTTCGCCTGGTCGTACGCGCCCGGCCGGAAGGTGTCGGTCTGGACGACCGCGGGCCGGAGCCCCTTCTTCGAGAACCACCACGCCATCTTCGCCGCGGAGGTCGTCTTCCCCGACCCCTGGAGGCCGGCGAGGAGGATCGTCTGGTTTTCTAAGGGGAGCTCGGTCGAGTCGCCGACCAACTCGACCATCTCCTCGTAGACGATCTTGAGGACGTGGTCCTTCGCCGTGGTGCCGCCCGGCGGCTCCTCTTCGAGCGCGCGGGACTTGATCGAGTCCGACAGCTCCATCACGAGGGAGACGTCGACGTCGGCGGACAGCAGGGAGCGCTGGATCTCCTTGACGATCTCCTCGACGTCGCTCTCGGAGAGTCGGGACTTCCCCTGGAGCTTGTCGAGGCTGCTCCGCAGGGACGTGCCGAGGTCGTCGAGTACCATTTGCCGGAGCTAGGCGGGCGACGCCGTAAAGCTTTGTTCGTCGGCGGGCGCTGCGAGGAGGCCGCGTCGAGGGCGGCGACTGGGACCTCGACGGGAGAGAGCGGCTTCGAGAGACGGCGGTGTACCGGTCGTCGCGATCGGACGGGACGGGGAGATACAACTGTGCGAGGGGTTCCACCGGGCGGCGGTCGCGTCCGTGTTCGAACTCGACGAGATTACGGTGAACGTCCTGTGTCGCCACGAGGAGTGGCAACGGATCCGGGACCGGATCGCCTCCGATCCGTCCGCGGCCCGGAGTCAAGAACCGCCGATCGAACCCCGCGAACACCCGGACTTGCGGGACCTCTTTCCGGACGAAACCCGGTAATCGATCACGCAGGAGACACGGTCAGCGACGGGAAGTACGTCGAGTAGACCTCCTCGTCGAAGCTGACCAGTCCGTCGCAGTCGACTGCGGCGTGCGCGCCGATGAGGAAATCGGCGGCGACGTGCTGGCGCGGTGAGAGCGACTCGCCGCACGCCTCGCAGTCGACGGACCGCTTCTCACCGCACGCGGGACACTGGATTCCGTCCGGACGGCGGTCCACGTATTCCCGGAACCGCTCGCCCGCGGCGAAGCGCGCCTCGCGCGAGGGTTCGGTCACGTCGACGCTGAAGTCCGCGAGAAAGCGATCGAGGTCGGCGGCCGATGCGAAGCGGCCGTCGGCCGCGAGTTCGGCGTAGACGACGGGCGCGGCAACGACCGCTCCGTCTCGATACGCGCGCCTGAGCGCCGCCTCGCTTGCGTCAGCGCGTTCGTCGTCGTACAGCAGCCCGAGGAACGCGTTCGTGTCGACCGCCGTCGTCACGGGTCGGCACCCGTCGTCCCGCCGTCGGAACCCTCGTCGGTTTCTGGTGGGCCATCGACCTCTCGCGGGTACTCGCCGCGGAGTCGACGCATCCGCTCCGGCATCGTCTCGTCGCTGTCGGCGCTTCCACGATGCTTCTCGAAGAGGTCGTCGCCGTCTTCTGTGGTCGGCGCCCGCTTCTGGAGCCGATACTCGGATCCGAGGCGCCCTCAGTCGTCAACGAGCCGCGCGCCCGCGGCGTCGATCCGGCAGGCCTCGGGGTCGTAGCCCGCGTCGGAGAGCCCGGTGCCGAGCGCGAAGACGGTGCGGCCGAGCATCGCCATCGCGGCCTCGCCGCCGGCCGCGTCGACCGCGTCGATCGCCTCGGCCACCTCGGGAACGAGGAGATCAGCCTCGCCGGCGAATCCGCGGGCCGCGTCCATCAGCGTCGGGAGCCGCGGGTCCGCCCGAAGCCGGTCGAGCGCGTCCTCGCCGGCCGCCGAGAGGGCGTCCGTGTCGCCGCCGAGTACCTCCTCGGTCGACAGCTCGCCGAACGTGACGTACTCGACGCGCGCGCTCGCCGGCACACCGTCGAGCTCGCCGACGCCCGGCGCGCCGGGTTCGAGCCGGACCGGGACCCCGCCGCGCGCCTGCGCGACCACGTCGCCGAGGCCGGTCCCGCGGTCGACCTCCGCGGCGTGGGCGACGCGGACGAGCTCGTTCTCGGAGCGCCCCCGGTCGAACGCGTCGTTCGCCGCGAGCGCGGCCCCGAGCGCCGCGGCGCCCGAGACGCCGAAGCCCGCGCCGATCGGGAGGTCGGTCTCGACCGCCACGTCGGCGGCGGTCGCGTCCAGTTCGGCGAGCACGTCGTCGACCGCGCCGATCGAACCGACCTCGCCGTCGATGGTCGTCTCCCCAGCGGCGGCGTCGTCCGGCACCGTGTCCCCGTCGTCCGCCGCCGACACTCGGACCGTCACGCCGTCGGTGAGCGTCACGCCCGCGCCGCGCGACCCGGCGACGGTCGGGTCGTCGTCGCGGTGCGCGCTGAAGAAGGCGGTGACGTGACCCGGGACGAACGCGGTCGCCCGCTGGCTGCTCATGTCGCGGCCGACGACCGGGCCGCGATTAACGGTTGTTATCCGCGACGGGATTCCCGGGACGTCCGCGCGACGAGAGCGACCGCCCGGCCGCGGTCGCTCGGTGCGACACCGCAGGCCTAAGTACAGGCCGATCGAACCCGGGCCGTATGCGAAGCCAGTTGCGTCCCGTCCTCGCCGCCGTGCTCGCGCTGGTCCTCCCGGGGCTCGGCCACCTCTCGCTGCGCCGGTGGGGCCGGGCGCTGCTGTGGCACCTGACGATCATCGGCGGCGGCGTCGCGCTGTTTGCCCTGTACGACGTCGAACCGGTCGACCCTCTCGCCGACCCCGCGGCGGTGTCGGCCGCGGTCCCCCCGGACGTGGCGCTGCCGATCGCGCTCCTGTCGCTGCTGTCGGCGCTCGACGCGTACCTCGTCGGCCGGACCGTCGTCGCGGAGCGCGAGCGCGCCGCCACCGCCGAGGCGATGCGGCGTCAGGTCGAGCGCGCCGACGGCGACGACGGGGCGGGAGCCGGTCACGCCGCGCCGGTCGCGGCCGTGAGCGGCGGGGACGGCGAGGCCGTCGACGTGACCTGTCCCAACTGCGGCAAGGAGATCGACGCCGACCTCGAATTCTGTCACTGGTGTACCGAGCCGCTCCCGTGGGCAGAGTCGGACTGAGTCGACGGGGCGGTGCGGAGCGCGGCGGTCGTCGGAGACGCGGACCGACCCACCGCTACCGAGGGAGTAATACCGGTCCGGTCCTGGCCTCGTACCGACGGATGACGGGTGAGACGTAGTCGATGATCGAGCAACTCCCGGTCGAGTTCCTCCGGCTCCTCGGCGTCGTCCTCGCCGCCGTGGTCGCCGCGTTCGCCGCGCTGCTACCGGCGTGTGTCGGCCGCGATCGAGTCCGGAGCGTCCTCGCGGACCGCGAACTGCTCCGCGAGCGCGCGCGCAGAATCGCGCCGTACGTCGGCGGACTCGCGCTCGTGCTCGCCGTCAACAAGGGCCTGCTTCGACGGCTGGAAGCGTTCTCGTTCGAGTACGGCTACCGCGCGACGACCGCCATCTACGCTGTGGAGGGCGACCTCGTGGCCGCGATACAGGACGCGATCCCCCGGGCCGCGGTGTACTACTTCGGACCGATATACGTCGTCGGCTACGTCGTGTTGCTCTCGTTCCCGCTCGTGGCGTACGCGTTCGCCCGGAATCTGCGACCGCTGAAGCGACTGATCGCGGCGTACGCGGTCAACTACGCGTTCGCGATCGCCTGCTACGCCGGGGTCGTCGCGTACGGTCCGCGCAGCTACCGCGACGTGCCCGGTGCCGACCAGAGCGCCGCGAGCGTCGAGCCGCTCCTCCTCGACTGGTTCCGCGGCGTGACGCGGCTGACGGCGCGAGTGAACGTCGAGACGAACGTCTTCCCCTCGCTTCACACCGCGCTGTCGGTGACGGTGCTGCTCGCGGCCGTCTTTACCCACGAGGAGTTCCCGCGGTGGACGCCAGTGGCCGCGTTCCTCACCGCGAGCATCGTGGTGGCGACGATGTTCCTCGGGATCCACTGGGCGACCGACGTGGTCGCCGGGACCGCACTCGCCGCCGGCAGCGTCGCGCTCGCGAACCGCGTCGTCGACTGAGCGGCCGCACACGGTCCGCGCACGAGCGCGCGGCGAGCGCTCCCGGCGCCGGTCGTGCCACCACGACGTTTCTCACCGCTGATAACCGAGGCCTAACTATCATATGACCCCGCCGTGAGGATTCGGGTACGGACGCGAACGACGGACGGAAACATGAGTCTGAATCCACGACGATACGACGTACGGGAGCTGCGCCGGATCGCGGACGCGCCGCGAGACGGTGCGGACGGGGCGCCTCGGGAGCGGGCGCTCCGGCGGCCGAACCGGAACCGAGCCGAGCAGGCGGCGCGCTCGGCCGCGTTCACGGAGCTGCTCCAGCGTCAGCGTGGTGCGCGGTTCGACGGCGACGACCCCGCGGACCGGCCGTACCTGACGGCGATCCCGGCGTCGCCCGCGGCGGAACGCGAGATCGGCGAGTGGCTCGGCTACCTCGTCGACGTCGGCGGCCACGTGCGGAGCCGGGACGTGCTGTCCTACTACGGCGAGCTCGACTGGGTCGGCGACGACGCGGTCGCGGCGCTGACGCGCCGGCTGGAGGGGTTCGACGCCCCGACGCGCGACCGGCCGTTCACGCCGGCGGACCACCGGATCAGTCTCGTCTCCATCGTCCGGATCGCTTCGTGTGCGAGTGACCAATGAGCGACGACGAATCCACGGACATCAACGAATCGGACGAATCGGCAGCGGTCGGCGTAAAACTCGGCAGCACCCGAACGGTGCTCGACGTTCCCGACGGGCGGGGCGGACGGGAGCGCCACTCGGTGCTGACCTGTCTGGCGACCTACGAGGACGCCATCACCGGCGAAGAGAAGGTGCTGTTCGGCGAGGAGGCCGCGGTCGAGTACCCCGACCGCGTGCGCTTCATGCTGCGGTCGGGCCTCCCCGAGGACGACGACAGCGTCGCGGACGCAGAGCGCTTCTTCGAGGCCATCGTAGATGCCTACGACGTGCCCGAGGACAGCGCGGTCGTCTACGCGGTGCCGACCATCGACAACGAGGCGGGCGTCGAGAATCTCAAGTCGGTGATCGAGGGCTCCTCCATCGGCCAGGTCGAGACCCGGAGCTACCCCGAGTCGCTGTGCGGGGCGATCCCCGCCTACGGCGACGACCTTGACGCGATCGACGAGGTGTTCGTCTCGGTGAACCTCGGGTCGACGACGATGGAGGCGTGCGCCTACCGGCGCGGCGAGCAGCTCTCGCCGTTCTCGACCGGCTCGGTGACGGGTAACGAGGTCGACCGCCGGATCGTCGCCGCCGTCGAGGAGGAGAGCCAGGGCCGCGTCCACATCGACCGGACGACCGCCCGCGAGTATAAAGAGGAGCACGCGGACGTGTACGACTTCGAGCCGTTCACAGACGTGATCCAGCAGCCGGGCGGCGGAAGCCACGAGTTCACCGTCGACCGGGGCGTCCGCGAGCCGGTCGACCGGTACATCGACGAGGCGGTCGACGTCGTCGCCAACGAGTTCCTCCCGGAGCTCGCGAACGACCACATGAAACCATACCAGCTGGCGCTCGGGCGCCCCCTCGCCGCAACCGGCGGCATGGCGTGTATCCCCGGGCTCACCGAGGAGTTCGAGAAGCGCCTCGCCGAGGAGCTCGACCGCGACGTTGAGGTCGTCTCCCCCGACAGTCCCGCGACCGCGGCCGCGGAGGGCGCGGCGCGGATCGCGGAACGGCTGGTCTGAGCGGCGAACCTCCCGTCCCGAACCCTTCCTTACTCCAACGCAGCCCGCAGCGCCGCGTTCATCGCGTCGACCGGCGCGTCCTCGCCGGTCCAGATCTCGAACGCCTCGACGCCCTGATACAGCAGCATCCACGCGCCGTCGACGGTCGTCGCGCCCGCGGCGGCGGCCTCCCGCAGCAGCCGCGTCTCGACGGGCGCGTACACCGCGTCGAGGACCGCGAGGTCGCCGTGGAGGTGTTCCGCGGGGACGGGCGTCTCGTCGGGCGCCTCCATTCCGACGCTCGTCGCGTTGACCAGGAGGTCCGCGGCGGCGACGCGCTCACCGAGGTCGTCGAGGCCGCCGCCGGTCGCGTCCGGAACCGCGTCGGCCAGCTCGACGGCCCGCTCCGCGGTGCGGTTCGCGACGTGGACCGTCGCGCCCGCGTCGGCCAGCGCGAACGCGGCCGCCCGTCCCGCGCCGCCCGCCCCGACGACGAGCGCGTCTCGCCCGTCGACCGCCACGTCGTGGTGCGCGAGCGCCCGGGTCACCCCGGCAGCGTCCGTGTTGTGGCCGCGCGGCCGGTCGGCCTCGCCGGCCCGGACCGGCCCGTAGTCGACCGTGTTGACCGCGCCGATGCGCGCGGCGAGCGGGGCGGCGTCGACCGCGTCGAGGGCGTCGCGCTTGAACGGCACCGTGACGTTGAGCCCCGCCACTCCGAGGTCGGCCGCGCCCGTGATCGCCGCGGCCGCGGCGTCGGCGTCCGGCTCGAAGGTGACGTACCGCGCGTCGAGGCCGAGCGCCTCGTAGCCCGCCTCGTGTAGCGGCGGCGACAGCGAGTGCTCGACCGGGTTCCCGATCAGTCCGTAAACGTCCATGCCCGCCCCCGCGGCCGCGACCGACAAAAGGCGGTCGGTCGGACGACGCGTCCGCGGTCTACCCGTGCCCCCGCGGCTGAACGTCTCGTCCGGCCGTCTACTCGCGCTGCCCCTCGGCGTCCCGGTCCGCGTCGATGACGTCTTCGAGGGTCTCGGTGCCGACGTCGCTGGCGACCTTGACGCCGACGAGCGACACGACGATTCCGCCGACGATGAACGCCGCCAGCTGCTGGACCGGAGTCATCGCCATCCCGTACGCCGACAGCGGCTGCCGGATCGCCTCCTGGGCGAGGAAGTAGCCCGCGAACCCGCGGACGACGAGGGCCACCGCGGCGATGACGAACGGGAGGTTGAGGTACGGCGTCCGGATCCCCTCGTCGCGGATCAGCTCGTCGAGCAGCCGCCCGACGGCCGCGGTCACGCCGGCGACCGCGAACCACGGGACCGCGACGAAGGTGAACTCCACGACCTCGACGAGCCGGGGCGATCCGGGGGCCAGCTCCGAGGCGGCGAGGAAGCCGAAGAAGCCGCCGACCAGGGCGAGCCCCCCGGCGACGACGTACGTCACGACCGACACCTGTCCGGCGTACAGCGCCTCGCGGACGCGCTCGGGCATCCCCGCCATCAGCCGATCGATCGCGAGCCCCTTGTACAGCAGCGCGGCGCCGAGCAGCCCGGCGACGCCCGCGACCGCCTCGCCCGCGGAGAACCAGGCGAACAGCGCGGGCACGAGGAGCAGCGCGACCCCGACGGGGACCAACACCGTCGACCGCAGCTGCTCGTCGGCGAGGAACTGCTTGAGGAGGTAGTAGGTGGACTCGATGTCGCGGGCCTGCCGGACGACGACGCGGTCGACGGAGTCGACGGGGACCCGCGACTCCACGACCGGGAGGACGCGCTCGTCCTCGGCGGAGTCGACGACGACGATCGCGGCCCGCGGGTCGTACCGCTCCACGAGGTCGTCGAGCTGGGAGGCGATAGAGCGGTCGGCGCCGACCGCCGTGTCGCTCTCGGCGGAGACGACCGCCACCACCGACTCCTCGCGTTCGTCCCTGAGGTCGCGCGCGACGCGAAGCGACTCCAGCAGGCAGTTCACGCTGGCGTCCTCGGGGTCGTCCAGCCCGGCGTCCGTGACCAGCGACCGGACGGCCTCCCAGCCGGCGACCGGCATCGGGACGTTGGTGGCGCGGCCGATCGCCCCGGAGCGGTCGACGCAGATGACCAGCGTCGTCACGTGTCGACTCACACCGCGACCGGACAAAAATCCTCCCCGTCGCTAGCGGAACTCCACGTCGATGTCGCCGCCGTCGTCGACGAAGGCGTCCGCGACGCCGCTCCCGGCGGCGAACGCGACCCGCTCGGCGCCGATACCGAGCCGCTCCGCCAGTCCGCGCTCCGGCGTGAACTCGCGCACTTCCGGCTCCGCGCCGATCAGCTCCGCGAGCCGGTCCTCCACGTCGTCCTCGGTCCCGAGCTCGTCGACGAGCCCGATCTCCGCGGCGTCGTCGCCGAGGTACACGCGCGCCTCGGTCTCCCGGATCTCTTCGGGGTCCATGTCGCGCCCCTCGCTCACGGTCTCGACGAACTGCTCGTAGTAGCCGTCGATGATCCCTTGGAGGTACTCGCGTTCCTCCTCCTCGATCTCCTTCAGCGGGACGCCGGCGTCCTTGTACTCCCCGGCGGTGAACTGCTCGTAGGAGATCCCCAGCTTGTCGGCGAGCCCCTTCGCGTTCGGTCGGGAGCCGACGACGCCGATGGAGCCGACGAGGCTGGCGTCGCGTGCCCACAGCTCGTCGCAGCCGCTCGCGATCCAGTACCCCCCGGAGGCGCAGGTGTCGGTCGCGTACGCCACGGTCGGCCCGTCGAAGGCGGCGGCGGCCCGCCGGATGTCGTCGCTCGGGACGACCTCGCCGCCGGGCGTATTGAGCTCGACGAGCAGCGCCTCGACGTCCTCGTCGTCGTCGGCCGCCTCGATCTGCTCGACCACGTCGTCGGCGGTCGCGCCGCCGGGGCCCGAAAGCGGCGAGGGTCGCCCCTGACTTCGCCTGATCGGCCCCGACACGGTCACCTTCGCGGCGTTGTACTCGTCGGCGTCACCGAACCGCCCGCCGGTGAGCCGCGAGAGCACCGCTCGGCCCGCGATCGTCGTCGCCGCGCCCACCGCGGCGGCCGCGAGCAATCCCTTCCGTCCGTTCGCCGGCGCGTCGTCCATACCGTCGGTTGGGCGCGGGACCGTTTATATATACTGTCGCCGGCCGACGCGCGTCGCGGAGCTACCGCGGCACAGCGCCGTACCTCCCAACGGGCCGACCCGCGCCCGCCAAGGGCCGAATTTTTGTACCCCTGCGTCGATGAACGCCACAGGAATGGGAGGGAACGAGGACGACGACGCGTTCGTTCGGTACGGCATCGACGACAGACCACCGCTCGGGAGGTCGCTTCTGCTGGGCGCGCAACACTACCTCACGATGGTCGGGGCGAACATCGCCGTGCCCCTCATCCTCGCCGGCGCGATGGGCATGCCGGAGTCGGTCATCCCCCGCTTCGTCGGCACGTTCTTCGTCGTGTCGGGGATCGCGACGCTCGCGCAGACGACGTTCGGCAACCGCTACCCGATCGTTCAGGGCGCGCCGTTCTCGATGCTCGCGCCCGCGCTCGCGGTCATCGGCGTCGTGACGGCGAACCCGCCGGCCGGCATCGAGGCCTGGCGGGCCGCCCTGTTACAGCTTCAGGGCGCGATCATCGTCGCCGCGCTCGCCGAGGTCGCGGTCGGCTACCTCGGCCTCGTCGGTCGACTGCGGAAGGGTCTCTCGCCGGTCGTCATCGTCCCGGTCATCGTCCTCATCGGTCTCTCCCTGTTCAACGCCCCCGAGATCACCGCGGCCGATCAGAACTGGTGGCTCGTCGGCCTGACGCTGGTCGCCATCGTCCTGTTCTCGCAGTACCTCGGCGCGCGGTCCAAGCTGTTCCAGCTGTTTCCGGTTCTCCTCGGCATCGTCGTCGCGTGGGTACTCGCGGCGTCCCTCTCGGTTCTCGGCGTCTTCGGACCGGAGACGCCGGGTTACGTCGACTTGGCGAGCGTCGCTGCCGCCGACCCAGTTCACCTCATCTACCCGCTTCAGTGGGGCGTGCCGAGCGTCACGCCGGCGTTCGTCATCGGGATGCTCGCCGGCGTCGCCGCCTCGATCGTCGAGTCCATCGGCGATTACCACGCCGTCGCCCGGCTCTCCGGCATGGGCGCCCCCAGCAGCGAGCGGATGACGCACGGGATCGGGATGGAGGGGCTGATGAACGTCTTCTCCGGGGTGATGGGGACCGGCGGGTCGACCTCGTACTCCGAGAACGTCGGCGCCATCGGTCTCACCGGCGTGGCCTCGCGGTACGTCGTCCAGATCGGCGCCGCGCTCATGATCCTCGTCGGGTTCGTCGGCTACTTCGGCCAGCTCGTCGCCACCGTCCCGAGCCCGATCATCGGCGGACTCTACATCGCCATGTTCGCCCAGATCGTCGGCGTCGGGCTCTCGAACCTCAAGTACGTCGACCTCGACTCCTCGCGCAACATCTTCGTCGTCGGTATCGCGATGTTCACCGGACTGGCCGTCCCGGAGTATATGCGGAGCGTCGGGGGCGCGGACGCCCTCCAGCAGGGGCTGGCCGAGGTCTTCCTGTTCGGCCCGCTCCTCGGGGCCGACGTGGTCGCGAACACGGTCTACGTCATCGGGTCGACGGGGATGGCGGTCGGCGGGGTCGTGGCGTTCCTCCTCGACAACTCGATCCCGGGAACGGCCGCGGAGCGGGGCCTCACCGCGTGGGAGGACGCGACCGAGGCGGACGCGGAGTTCACATCTGCGTACGACCGCTTCGTCGCCGAGGACGAGCCGACGCGCACCGACTGAACGGCGTCGAGCCGAGCCGTTCGGTCGGGATCGCCAATCCTCGGCGGACCCCCGACGACCTGCGCGTGGCGGGCGACGGACCCGTCGCTCGGCGCGTCGCAGAAGAACCGCAGAAAGGTCGCGTCGCCCGGCTTACAGGAGGCCGGTCTTCTGGAGCTTCATCAGGTCCTCGGTGTCGAGCGTCTCGCCCTCCTTGAACTTCTGATAGATCTCCTCGGCCTCTTCCTTCTCCTCTTCGCGCTTCTCGGCGCGCTCGTCCTCCCGCTCTTCTTCCTCCTTCTTGTCGAGCTCGCGCAGGCGCTTCTGGACGCGGACGAAGTCCTCGTGGTGGCGGTCGGCCGCCTCCTGGGCCTCGACGAACAGCTCGTGCATCTCGTCGGCCTCGTCGCGGATGTCGTCGGCCTCGCGGTAGGCCTCGATCATCTGGTTGTGGTGTTCCTGGGCCTTGTCCGCGAGCTCCGTCACCTTCTGGTGGTGCTGGGACGCCTCGGAGCGGACCTCCTCGGCCTCCTCGACGAGGTCGTCGAGCTCGCTCGTGTCGTCGACCTTCTCTTTCTTCTCGGCGAGCTTCTCGCGTTTGTCGTCGATCTTCTCGATGAGCTCGCGCTCGTCTTCGGCGTCGAGCACTTCGGTCTGCTGGCGGAACTCGAGGTCCTCGATCTCCTCTTCGAGCTCCTCGATGGACTTGCCGGAGCCGAGTTCGAGGTCCTGTTTGAGCTCCTCGACCTCGTCGAACAGCTCGTTGGCCTCGGCGTTGAGCTCGTTGCGCTTGTCCTTGTGCTCCTGGACCTGCTCGTTGAGCTCGTCGCGCTGTTCGCGGTGTTCCTGGGCCTCGTCGACCTTCTCTCGCGTCTTCGCGTTGAGGTCGTCGCGCTTGGAGGCGCGCTCGGACGCCATCTGGTTCAGCTCGTTGCGTCGGTCTCGCAGCTGCCCGGCGCGTTTGATGAGCTGCCCCTTGGAGCCGTTGTCCAAGTCGTCCTCAGAAAGGTCCACGTTGTCCGCCTCGTCCATCGGTTCCACGTCGTACTGCTCGATGACTTCTTCTTTCGTTACCATTTGTTATCTCTCCATCACCGCTCCGGCGATAGCGGACGCTCGCTGTGGTGCGTCGGGCCGTCTGCAAGAACTCCCGTTCATTTCAGCGTGCGATTCCACCAGCGCCAGAGGCGTTCTGGTACCCGCAACTACCTGCGGACGGCATATAAATACTTCGGTGATTTTCGTGTACACCGGTGGCACGGCGCGTGTACTCCGCGATTTCGTGGTTACCGTTCACACGCCCCGGGCCGCGTCCCCCTGCTCACGACTCGCCTCGCGTCCCCCTGCTCACGACTCGCCGCCGCCACCGCCGACCTCGTACGAGAGGACGATCCCGTCGTCGAACCGCTCCGTCTCCGCGAGCGTCAGGTCGGGGAACTCCTCGGTGAAGCCCGCCCCGTCCGCCAGCGTGGGCGCGTCGCGGCCGCCGATCACGAACGAGCCGACGTAGACGTGGAGCTCGTCGACGATCCCGGCCTCGAAACACGAGAAGATCACCTCGCCGCCCCCCTCGACCATCAGGCGCTCGACGCCGCGGTCCGCGAGCTTCTCGACCCCTTCGGCGACGTCGACGCGCTCCTCGCCGGCGACGATCACCTCCGCGCCGGCGTCGGCGAGCTCGCTCCGCCGGTCGCGGTCGGTCGCGGCCGAGACGAGGAGGTACGTCGTCGCCGCGTCGTCGAGGACCCGAGCGTCCGTCGGCGTCCGTCCGGTCGAGTCCACCACGACGCGCGCGGGGTCGCCCGGTCGCCCGTTCTGGAGCCGCCCCACGCGACGGTCCTCCTCGTCGAGGGTGAGGTGCGGATCGTCCGCGAGGACGGTGCCGACGCCCACGAGCACCGCGTCCGCGGCCGCCCTGACCCGGTCGACCCGGTCGAAGTCCTCCGGGCCGGAGATCCGGAGCTGTTCCCGGCGGCGGGTGGCGAGCTTCCCGTCGACGCTCTGGGCCGCGTTGACGACCACGTGCATACCGGAGGGTCGGCCGGCGGCGGAATGGTCGTTTCGGTCCCGGGGGGTCGCTCGTCCGAAGGTATATCGGTCGCGACGCCGAAACGACGGTGATGCGGACCTCGACGCTCTTAATACTGGTCGGCGCGCTCCTGTTCGTTCTCCCGCTCCCGGGGACGTTCGTTCTCGGCGCGCTGGTCGTCCTCGCCGGCCTCGTCGCTCGCCTGTTCGGGCTCTGAGGCGACACGGTTTCCCCGGCGCCGGCCGAGCGCCTACCCGTGTCCGACCCAACCGCCCACCACGTCGGGATCACCGTCGCCAACTTGGACCGCGCCGTCGACTTCTACGCCGAGACGTTCGGCCTCGACCTCGTCGCCGAGTTCGCGGTCGGCGGCGACGCCTTCGCCGAGGCGGTCGCCGTCGAGGACGCGTCGGCCGAGTTCGCCCACCTCGACGCCGGCGGCTCGATAGTCGAGCTCGTCGAATACGAGCCGGTCGGCGAGGAGAGCCCCGACCCGCCGGAGCTGAACCGTCCCGGGGCGACGCACCTCGGCCTCTCCGTCGACGACGTGGAGGCGTTCTACGACGGCCTCGCGGACGACGTGGAGACGCTGAGCCCGCCTCGGCCCACCGAGAGCGGGACCACCGTCCTGTTCGTCAGGGACCCCGAGGGGAACCTGATAGAAGTGCTCGACGCCTGAGCGGCGCTGCGCCGGCCGGTCCGTCGCCTCACTTCACCTTCGTGCCCGGTCCGGCGCCCTCGTAGGTGGTGAGGAGGTCGGCCTCCTCGCCGGCCGCGAGGACCATCCCGTTGGACTCGACGCCGAACAGCTCCGCCTTCTCCATGTTCGCGAGCACGATCACCTTCGTGTCGGGCAGGTCGTCGACGTCGTGGAGCTGCTTGAGCCCCGCAACGATCGTCCGGGTCTCCGCGCCGAGGTCGACGGTGAGCTTCAGCAGCTCGTCGGCGCCGTCGATCCCGACCGCGTCCTCGATCCGCCCGACGCGGATGTCCAGTTCTTGGAAGTCGTCGAAGCTGATGCGGTCGTCGCTGAGGGGTTCGATGTCGGTCATGTCGGTGTCGTCGGCGTCGGCTTCGTCGGCGTTCGCGTCGGTTCCGTCGTCGTCGGTCGCGTCCGCGTCGTCGTCGCGCTCCTCGTCGCCGTCGTCCGCTTCCGCCTCGGCGACGCGCGCTTCGAGCTTCTCGTTGAGCGCCTCGACGCGCTCGTCTTCGATCTGTTCGAACAGCTCAGTCGGCTCGCTCAGGTCGCCCGCCGGGCCCTCCCGTGCCGCCTCGACGGTGGTCTCGTGGACGGAGCCGGGCTCGCCGAGCTGCTCCCAGAGTCGTTCGCTCTTCTCGGGGCCCAGCGGCTCGAAGAGGACCCCGATCGCCTTCGCGAGCGCGACGCAGTCGTAGATGACCTGTTCCGCCTCGTCGGGGGCCTCGTCGACGAGCTTCCACGGCTCGTTGCGCTGGATGTACTCGTTGCCGTACCGCGCGAGGTCGGTGACCGCGTCGCCCAGCGCCCGCACGGAGTAGTCGTTGACCGCGGCGGCCACGTCGTCGACCGCCTCGTCGATCCGCGCCGCCACGTCGTCGCTCGGGGCGTCGGCGTCGGGGCCGCCCTCGAAGTTGCGGTGGGCGAACAGCAGCGAGCGGTAGAGGAAGTTGCCGACGGTCCCCACGAGCTCGGTGTTGACGCGCTCGGCGAACTTCTCCCACGAGAAGTCCACGTCCTGCTGGAACCCGCCGTTGGTGGCGAGGTAGTAGCGCAGCGGGTCCGGGTGGAACCCCTCGTCGAGGTACTCGTCGGCCCAGACCGCGCGGTCGCGGCTGGTCGAGAACCCCTTCCCGTCGAGGGTGACGAACCCGCTCGCCATCACCGCGCGCGGCTCCGCGTGGTCGGTCGCCTCCAGCATCGCGGGCCAGAATATCGTGTGGTGCTGGATGATGTCGCGGCCGATCACGTGGACGATCTCGCCGCCCTCGGGGTGGTCGTCGCTGGCGCCCTCCTTCCAGGCCGCCTCCCAGTCGAACGCGTCCGCGCCGACGCGCTCGGAGTACTGCTTCGTCGAGGAGATGTACTCGATCGGGGCGTCGACCCAGACGTAGAGGACGAGGTCCTGCGGGTTCCCGCCGGGCAGGTCGATCCCCCAGTCCATGTCGCGGGTAATACACCAGTCCTGGAGCCCCTGCTCGATCCACTCGCGAGGCTGGTTGCGGGCGTTCGAGGTGCCCTCCAGCCGGTCGAGAAAGTCGGAGAGGTAGTCGGCGAACTCCGAGACCGCGAAGAACTTGTGGGTGCGCTCGCGGTACTCCGCGGGGTTGCCGGTGATCGTCGACTCGGGGTCCTCGACCTCGCCGGGTTCGAGGTGGCGCTGGCACCCCTCGTCGCACTCGTCGCCGCGGGCGTGCGCGCCGCAGTAGGGGCAGGTCCCCTCGACGTAGCGGTCCGGGAGGTACTGGTCGTCGACGGGGTCGTACGCGACCATGATCTCCTTCTCGTAGAGGTGGCCCGCCTCGTCGAGGTCGCGGACGAGCTCCTGAGTCACCGCCGTGTTCGTCTCGTCGTGGGTGTGGCCGTAGTTGTCGAACTCGACGTTGAACTTCGGGAACGTCTCCGCGTAGCGCTCGTGCCAGTCGAGCGCGAACGCCTCCGGGGAGACGCCCTCCTGCTCGGCGTTGACCGCGACCGGCGTGCCGTGCATGTCGGAGCCGGAGACGAACGCGGTCTCCTGCCCGAGTCGTTCGAGCGCGCGGCTGTACACGTCGCCGCCGACGTAGGTGCGGAGGTGACCGATGTGGAGGTCGCCGTTGGCGTACGGCAGCCCACAGGTCACCACCGCCGGGTCGGCCGTGGGGAAGTCGTCGTGGCTCATGTGGTGTGTGTATGTCGTATGTCGGTCGATCGGGTCTAAAGCCCGCTGGTTCTGGCCCGTCGCGGCCGGCTCGGGAACTGGTCACACCGCGGCCGGGTCGACGGTCCGGGCGCTGCGGAAGGGCGGCGGGATTCGCCGCCGCGCCGGCGTCGGCCGCGCTACCGGCCGTCGCCGCCGCGACGGGTCCGCCCGCCGCTAGAAGGAGCGCGTCCGCATCCCGGACCGCCGTGTCCGTGTCACGCCCGTGAATTTGGACGGTCCGGTCTAAAAGCCGTCGCCCGTGACGGGGTCACGGTCGGTCGCGGACGACCTGCCCCGCGTCACAGCAGGCCGCGGACGATCCGCGCCGCCTCGGCAGCGGTCGGCGCGAGGACGTACACGATCGGCTCGACGCCGACCGCGCCGGTCTGGTACGCCACGAGCGTCTCCGCCTCGTCGTCCGCCGAGCGGTCGGCGGCCGCGACCGCGTCGGCGACCGCCTCGCGGGTCTCGCGCTCGGCGTCGAACTCGACGGTCGGGTGCGACTCGCCGAGCGCCGCGACCGTCTCCGGGTCGTACCGGAGGTTCACCGCGCCCCGGACGCCGGACCCGGCCTCGCGCGCCGCGAGCAGCACCGTCGCGACGTGTTCGCTCACGCCGAACTCCGGCTCGCCGGGGACCATCGCGCGGCCCTTCACGTCGACGAGCCGGCCCGGGACCGCGGCCACGTCGTCGACCGTGGCGGCGTCGTCGGTACACTCGGCGACGTTCGCGCCGACGTTCGGGATGAGCCCCGCGAAGCCGGAGGCGTTCGTCAGGGTGCGGAGCCCGCGCCGGACCGAGGTGAGGACGCGCTCGCGCTCGCGGAGCCCGCTGTCCGGGTCGTGGACCGAGAACTCCACGTCGGCGTCGGCGAGCCCCGGCATCGCCGCCTCGTGGAGGTCGGCGAGCAGGTCGCCCTCCTCCAGCTGGCGGATCAGCACCTCGATTTCGACGAGCGCGGCCACGGGCGTGAGGTCGCCGCTCGCGAGCCCCTCGCCGACGCGCTCGACGAGGTCGCGCACGCGCTCGTCCGCGACGATGTCTTCGTGCCTGGCCACGTCGCCGGCGGCGTACTTCGAGACCGCCGACTGCGAGATGCCGAGGGCGTCGGCGACCTCGCTCTGGGTGAACCCGCGGTCGCGGAGGTCCTCCGCGAGCATCGAGCGGACGGTCGGCAGGAACTCGTCGACGACGACCTCCTCGATGAACCTCATCGCCCGTCACCTCCGGCCGCTTCATCGGTGCGGCTATCGTTGGCGAACTCCGGATCGTCGCCGATCCGCGACGCCTGCGGGCCGTCCTGTCCTTGGTACTTCGAGCCCCGCTCGGCGCCGTACGGCCGGTCCGCGGGCCGCTTCAGCTCGGTGAAGGTGAGCTGCGAGACGCGCATCCCGGGCGAGAGCGCCACGGGGGCGGTCCCGAGGTTCGAGAGTTCGAGGGTAATCTGGCCCTCGTAGCCGGGGTCGCACAGCCCAGCGGTGGCGTGGACGACGATGGCGAGTCGCCCGAGCGAAGAGCGCCCCTCGACGTGCGCGACGAGGTCGTCCGGAATCCTGACCCGCTCGGCGGTCGTCCCGAGGACGAAGTCGCCGGGGTGGAGGATGAACTCGTCGCCCTCGGCGACGGTCGTCTCGGTGACGTACTCGCTCACCTCGCCGGCGTCTGTCGGGTGGATACAGGGGATGTTGGTGCGCTGGAACTCCAGGAACCGCTCGCCGAGCCGCAGGTCCACGCTGGCGGGCTGGACCTGCTGGTCGACGTCGTCGAGCGGCTCGATCGCGAGGTCGCCCTCGGCGAGCCGGTCGAGGATGTCTGCGTCGGACAGGATCATACCGAGAGGGGGAGCGCCGGCGGCTTAAAAACTCCCGAATCGGCGGCTCCGAGCGCTCGAACCGACGCCCGGGGCCGACCGCTCTGGGAGCGCTCAGACTGCCGCGATCAGGAGGGCGATCGCGGCGAAGAACGTCGCCACCCCCGCCGCGGGGCCGCGGTCGAGGTCGTGTACGGCCTCCAGCCCGCCGACGACCACGACCCACTGGATCGCGATCGCTACCGCGGACGCGACCAGCAGCGGCCCCGTCGCGCTCGTGATCGCGGCGACGAGGTCCGTCGTGAGCGCCTCGAACGACGACCCCGCGGGCGCCGCGTTCGAGAGCGTGTACCAGATCGCGACGATCCCGGCGCCGAGCCGGAGCAGTTCAGCCCCGATCGCCCACCCGGCGATCACGAAGGAGTCGCCGACGGAGCCGGAGCCGCCCGCGACGAGCGCCCCGACGTGGAGCGCGAGCGCGAACGCGACCCACCAGATCGGGACGCCGAGCAGCCCGTAGTGGATGTAGCCGTTCGCGGCGTCGCTCAGTTCCTCGCCCGCGTCGACCTCGATTTGCTTCGGCTCGTCACACTCCTCTGCGAACGCGGAGTCGGGGTCGTCGCCGAAGGTCTCGCAGGTCGACTCGGGGGGCCGATCGGGGTTGTCGACGGTGATCTGCTGGTCGACCGTCGCGTCGAAGACGGCCCCGAGCGCGATGATTCCGACACTGGTGCCGATCGTGACGACGACCAGCATCGCGACCGCGACGGTCCCGGCGCGGGGAGAGTCGAACGCGTCGCGGACGCGGTCGAGGACGCTACCGATCGGACTCGTGAGGACGGCGAGCGGGGAGGGCACGCCCAAGCGATCCGGGGCGACACACAAGTGCTTTTTCGGTCGAACGCGCCGCCGCCGACCGCGTCACTCCCGTTCGAGTTCGGCCTCCGGGTCGGCGTCCTCTTCGGCCGCGTCCGCCTCCCGCTCGGCCTCGCTCGCCGCGGCCTTCCGCGCGCGGTCGGCCGCCAGCTCGCGGTCGATGTCGTCCTCGACGTACCCCATCGACTCCACGGTGACGACGTTCCCCCCGCCGGGGTCGACCACCATCACCTCCTCGCCCTCGTCTATCGTCCCCTCCATCGACCGGGCGGAGTAGTGTGGGTTGAACCCGCCGCCGGCGAGTTTCACCTCGCCGCCCGTGGGCGTCACGCGCTCCGTGACGGTTCCGGTCTTCCCCTTCAGGGAGTCGCTGTCGCTGGTCTGCTGTTGCCCCTTCCCGCCGTAGAAGTCGAACTCGTGGTAGGCGTAGAAGGCGGCCGCACCGAACACGAGCGTCAGCAGCGCCATGAACAGGGTGAGGAGGGCGCCGGCGACGCCGAGCGAGGTCAGCGCCAGCCCGCCGAGCCCGGCACCGATGAGCGCGATGCCGACGACGATGAAGTTCGCCCCCGGCGCGAGCGCCTCCGCCATCGAGAGCAGCAGCCCCGCGGTCAACAGCAGGAGGGGGAGGGTGTCCGGCGAGAGGAGTCCGGACTGTGCCAGCGCGTTCATGTTCGGTCCTACGGCCGCGGCCTGATAAGTGGTGGTGCGCGCGGTCGCGCGGCGTCCGACGAGCCGTTGACGCTCTCCCCTCGGGCCGTCTCGCCGCTCGTCGCTCGGACGCTCTCGACGCTCCTCGTCCGGTCTCCCCGCGGCGTCCGACTCAGAGTCCGACCACTAAGGTGCCGACGGTGAGGGCGACGCCGAGGACGACGAACGCCGCGTGTTCGAGGGTGATGTCGCCCGGCTCGATCGGTTCGTCCGCCGGGGTGGCGGTGTCCTCGGTGACCCCGTCCGGCCCCACGTCGTCGACCGAGAAGCGCCACTCGGTCCCGCCGTCCGGGCCCTTCTCGCCCGCGTCGTTGGCTCGGCTCCGATCGCCGGTGACGGCGTCGTCGCCGGCCTCGACGGCCGAGTCTCCGTCGCGGGCACCGTCGCCGGATTCGTCGCTCATACGACCTCGTACGCGACTCCGTAATAAATGGCTGGCGGGCGCGTCGGTCCCGGACCGAGCGCGGCGGTCGCGTCGCGGGCGTCGCCGGTACTTACCGCTCGCGGGCCGCGCGGAGCACGTCGCCGTCGTAGACGACGCCGCGCTCGCCGTCGACGGTCACCGTGGTCCCGTCGGCGACCGACTCGGGGAGGGCGGCGCCGGAGACCATCGGGACGCCCAGCTCGCGGGCGACGACGGCGGGGTAGCCGGTCATCCCCTCGCGGGCGTCGACGATGCCGGCGATCCGGTCGAGGTCGCCGCCGAACTCCCCGTTGAACTCGGGCCCCAGCGCGACCACGGAGTCCTCGGGGAGCGCGTCGAGGTCGCCGTCCTCGGTCCGGTGGACCGGGGCGGCCACGCGGCCGGCCACGGCCCCTTTCCCGGTCACGAGCGTCTCCGCGGCGACGTGGACCTTCAGGGTGTTCGTCGTGTTCGTCCCCTCCAGCTCGGTGAGCATCCCGGAGAGGACCACGAGGGTGTCGCCGGACGCCGCGCCGCCGCGGTCGAGCGCGGCGTCGACCGCGTTGTCGAGGATCGACTCCATGTCGTTGGCGTACTCGGTCAACACCGGTCGGACTCCCCACGAGAGGGCGAGCTGTCGGCGGATCCGGTCGTTCGGCGTCGTCGCGACGACCGGGACGCCCGGGCGGAACATCGCGGTCTTTCGCGCCGTGAAGCCCGACTCGGAGACCGCGACCACCGTGGAGGCGCCGATGTCGCGCGCGAGGTAGCGCGCCGACCGCGCCAGCGCCTCCGTCCGGGAGCCCTCCTCGGCGGTCGGGACGCGCTGCTCGCGCGTCTCGGCGTACTCGTCGCTAGACTCGACCTGCCGGACGATCCGGTCCATCGTGTCGACGACGTTGATCGGGTCCTCGCCGACCGCGGTCTCGCCGGAGAGCATCACGGCGTCGGTGCCGTCGAGGACGGCGTTCGCCACGTCGGAGGCCTCCGCGCGGGTCGGCCGCCGCGAGGAGACCATCGAGTCGAGCATCTCCGTCGCGGTGATGACGGGGACGCCCTCGTTGACGCAGGTCCGGATGATCCGCTTCTGGATCACGGGCACGTCCTCAAGCGGGCACTCGACGCCGAGGTCGCCGCGGGCGACCATCACGCCGTCGGCGGCGTCGACGATCCCCTCCAGGTTCTCGACCGCCCCGGCGCGTTCGATCTTCGCGACGATCGGGATGTCGTCGCCGCCGCGCGCCTCCAGCTCGTCGGCGATCCGGTACACGTCGTCCGCGTCGCGCACGAACGAGGCCGCCACGAAGTCGGCGTTCGTCCGGGCCGCGAGGTCGAGTTCGGCCTCGTCTTCCGGGGTGATCAGGTCCACGTCGATGGCGACGCCCGGCAGGTTCACGCCCTTCCGGGAGCCGAGCTTGCCGCCCGAGACGACCGTCGCGACCACGGACTCGCCGTCGACGCGCTCGACGCGGCACTCGATCCGGCCGTCGTCGAGGAGGATCGTGTCGCCCGGCTCGGCGGCCCCGATCGAGTGGGTGAGCCCGACGCGCTCGGGCGTCGCGTCGTCGCCTTCGAGGAAGCTCACTTCCGAGCCCTCGGCGAGCGCGATCGGGTCGTCGATCTCGGCGGTGCGGACCTCCGGCCCCTTCAGGTCGACCATCACCGCGAGCGGGTCGTCGATCTCGTCGTCGACGGCGCGGGCGCGCTCGATCACCGTCTCCCGGTGGTCGGTCGTCCCGTGGCTGGCGTTGAGTCGGACGACGGACATCCCCGCGTCGGCGAGGCCGCGGATCGTGTCCCGGTCGTCCGAGGCGGGACCGATCGTACAGACGATCTTGGCGTTTCGCATACCGCCGGGTTCGGCGTAGCGGCTGAAAAAGGCACCCGGTTGAGTCGCTCCCGAGTGAACGTTCGTGAAGAACGGTCCCCTCGCGGGTCCCGGACACGGAGCCCGCGACCGGGGCCCTGCCGGCGTTCGCGGTCGCTCCGCAGTCGAGTACGTATCGCCGAGCGATCGGAACGCTGGAGGGTCGGTCGCCGCAGCGTCAGCGGTGACGGATTTTCAGTCGTCGGCGGGCGCGGGCGCGCTACCGGTCGACAGCGACACCTCGGGCGCGTCGACGCCGAGCTCGTCGAGCGCGGACTGCGCGGCGCGCTTGCCGGAGACGAGCATCGCGCCGAACGTCGGGCCCATCCGCGGGAGGCCGTGGGCGGTCGCGACCGCCATCCCGGAGGCGATCAGGCCGTCGTGGACGACGCCGGTGTGCTCGACGACCGCGTCCTCGCTCTCGCCGACCCACATCGAGTCGTGGCCGGGCGAGTCGTGGCCGGGCGCGCCGTACTCGCCGTCGCCCGTCTGGTCCATGCCGGTGTTGTGCTCCTTCGCGTGCTCGATCCCGGGCGCCGAGAGGACGCCGCGCTCGTCGAGCTTGCTGATCGCGACCGCGTCGTGGCCGGTCGCGTCGATGACGAGGTCGGACTCGACCGCGATCGGATCGACGCAGGTGATCTCGCGCGGGAGCGCGTGGACCGGCGTCCAGTTCATCACGATCCCCCCGACCTCGTGGTCGTCCCGGACGACGAGGTCGGTGAACTCGGTCATGTTCTGGACGCGCGCGCCGGCGTCGCAGGCCGCCTTGATCAGCCCGGAGCAGGCCTCCGGCCCCGCGGCGGTGTAGAGCCCGTCCACGTCCTCGACCGGTTCGTACTCCACGTCGAGGTCGTCGAGGATCTCCTGGGCGGGGTCCCGGACCGTCACGGTGTTCATCAGGAACCCGCCGAGCCAGAAGCCGCCGCCGAGGTAGTTGTTCTTCTCGACGATCATCACCTTCACGCCGCGCTCGGCCAGCTCCTTCGCGGCCATCAGTCCGGAGGGGCCGCCGCCGAGGACGATGACCTCGGAGTCGGTGAAATCGAGGAATCCGTCGGTCCACTCGTTCCCGATCGCCTTCGTCACGTCGGTCTCGCTCACGTCCGCGAAGCCGTTGAATCCGTCCATACAACTTGGTAGTATTACTTGGTTGTGAAATGTGTTGCGGTCGATACGCGGGTGTGTGTTCCATTCATATCGGTACTCCGGAGTCGAACACAGCCGAAGCTCAAGCCGCTCAACTCTGCTCGGTCAGCTACAGATCGCCGGTTCCCACCGCCAAAGCCCCAGCCGTGAGGGCGCCGTACGCTCGCTGTGCTCCTCACTCGGTCGCTCACTTCGTTCGCTCCCTCGTTCCGGTGCTTACATCGCCTACGGCGCCCTCACGGCTGCCCCTTCGAGTCCCACCCCGCACAGCGCCGCCCCGTGCCTCACACCTCCCCAGCCTCGTCACTCGCCCTCGCTTCGCTTCGGGCGACTGACTCCCTCGCGCGTGCCCCTCGCGGCCTCCGCTTCGCTCCGGCCGCTCGCAGGCACGCGCCGCCGTCACATCCGGTTGCCTTCTCTCGTCGCGCGTGACTTTCCAACCGCCGCGACTCGCAGCCTTTTTACCTGCGCTGGCGGTAGGAGTGGCTACTATGGCTGAGGACAAGGCTCGAAGCACCGGCAGCGCGGGCCGATTCGGCGCTCGCTACGGCCGGGTCGCCCGCAAGCGGGTCCAGGACATCGAAGAGGAGATGCGCAACGCGACCGTCGACGGCGACGACGTCAAGCGCGTGGGTACCGGCATCTGGGTCAACGAGGAGACCGGCGAGACGTTCACGGGCGGCGCGTACCGCCCCGAGACGCCCGGCGGTCGCACCGTCCGCCGCTCCATCCGCGCCGCGCTCGCCGACGAGGAATAGGACGATGAGCTACAAGTGCTCCCGCTGTAAGCGCGACGTCACCCTCGACGAGTACGGCGGCGTGCGCTGCCCGTACTGCGGCCACCGCGTCCTCCTGAAGGAGCGCGGCGGCGACGTGAAGGAAGTGAACGTCGAGTAATCCGACGCTTTCGTCTCCCTCTCGGACCGTGACGCGCGCACACGAGACGGTCCTCTCGTTCACCTACCCCTCCGAGCGGCGCGCACGGGTCGTGGCCGACGCGCTCGGCCCCGAGATCGGCGAGATCGACGACGCCCGCTCGACCGCGACGGTCGACCGCGAGGGCGACGCTGTCCGGATCCGCGTGCTCGCCGACGACCTCGTGGCGCTGCGCGCCGGCGTCAACAGCTGGTCGCGACTGATCGCCGTCGCCGAACGCGTCGGTACCGGCCGCGATTGAGGATCACCGGAGATGCCGATACGGCGGCCTTTCAGTCCGCTGCGCTGCGAATTGTCCCTCGTCGGAGAAGTAAGGGGTTTTTCTGTCCGGGCCGCCTCGGTCCGCCCATGCAAGGGAACATGCCGCCCGAGGCACAGGAGAAGATCGAGGAGCTGCAGGAGCTTCAGGAGACCGCACAGCAGGTCGCCGAGCAGAAGGAGCAGGCGCAGTCCGCGCTCAACGAGTCGAAGACCGCCCTCGACGCCCTCGAAGACGTCGACGAGGACGCGGGCATGTACCGCGAGATCGGCGAGGTCCTCGTCGAGACGGACTACGAGTCCGCCTACGACGACCTCGAGGACAAGGTCGACTCGCTCGAGGTCCGCGTCGAGCAGCTCACGAAGCAGGAGGAGCGCGTCGAGGAGCAGTTCGACGACCTCCAGAGCGAGCTCCAGCAGATGCTCCAGGGCGGCGCCGGCGGCGGCGGCCCGATGGGACCGGGCGGCCCGGGCGCCGGCGGCGCGTAAGGCCGTGACCGACGACGCCGACGCCGCCTCGGACCCGAGCGACGATGAGGTCGTTCGCACCGCCGCCGAGGCGGCCGAGGGGATCGTTTTCAAACACTACGACCAGTCGGCCGTCACGGATCTCGACGTCACCGTCACCTTCGAGGACGGGGTCCTCGACGTCGACGTCTACCTCAACGCGCCCGCGGACGCCGAGCCAGACAGAGAGGCGGTCGCGCAGGAGGCGGTCGAGACCGCGGGCGAGGCCGTCGACGAGCTGTTCGACGAGTAGGCGCTCGCCGTCTTCTTCCGTTCTTTCACCGCCGCTACCGGCGGGCCTCGGGTCCGCGCGACGCCGTCAGGCCGACTCGCAGATCGCGACGAAGTTCTCGAAGACCTCCTCGCCGCGCTCCGTGTGCGCGACCTCCGGGTGCCACTGGACGCCGTACAGCCCCGCGTCCGGGTCGGCCATGGCCTCGATGCCGCAGACGTCGGAGGTGGCGGTGCGACCGAACCCGTCGGGCAGCTCGGTCACCTCGTCGGCGTGGGAGGCCCAGACGCGCGTCTCCGGCGCGAGCGAGCCGACGAGCGGGTCCTCGTCGTCGACGATCTCCACGTCCACGTCGGCGTAGCCGCCGTAGTCGCCCTCGCCGACCGCGCCGTCGAGTTCGCTGGCGATCAGCTGCATTCCGAGGCAGATCCCGAGGACGGGGAGGTCGCGGTCGAGGTAGTCCGGCGCGTTCCCGACGCGGTCCATGTCGGGCCCGCCCGAGAGGACGACCCCGTCAGCGTCGACCTCGTCGGCCGGCGCGTCGGCCGAGACGATCTCGGTGTCGACGCCGAGGTCGCGGAGCGCCCGCCGTTCGAGGTGCGTGAACTGGCCGTGGAGGTCGATGACGACGATTCGGGTCATGGCCTCGATTGACGACAGCCGCACAAAAACGGCTCGGAACGTGTCGCAGTATCGTGGTGGTTTCCGCCGCCGCGAGGTTAACGAAAATACACAAACGCGGATCGATCAGAGGGCTAGCGGGCCGCGCTTCGTGAACTCGCGGAGCAGCACGGTCGCGTACGACCCGCTCGGCAGCGCGAACGCGAACCGGGGGTCGCCGTCCGCGAACGACGCGTCGAGGTCGGTCCGAAGGAGGATCGCCCGCCGGGTGCCCGCGGAGTCGAACTCGCCGGGGAGGTCGAAGTCCCCCGGCTCGATGCCGGCGTCCGCGAGCACCTCGCGTTCGATCTCGCCGGGCTCGCCGTCGCCGAGCTCCGTCTCGGTGCCCACCAGCGGCGCGGTGACGAACGCCCGCCCGCGCTCGCAGTGCCTAGCGACCACGTCGACGCGGTCGGCGTCGACCCGCTGGAGCCGGTCCGCGTCGGGCGCGTACAGCTCCCCGGGCGCGTCGCCGTCGGCGAAACAGACCACGTCGCCGGCGACGGGGCGGTCGAAGGGGAGGCCGCGGCGCAGCCGCTCGCTGATGATCCGGTTGAAGAGGAACGACTGCGCGGCGTTGACGAACAGCCGCTGGAGGTTCGAGGGAACGGCCTCCAGCGCGTGCCACCAGTCCTCGTCGTAGGGCGGCGCGTCGGGGTCGACGCCGCGGTCGGCGAGCCGGTGGACCATCGACCGCTCGAACCGGAGCTTCCCGGGGATCGCGTCGAGGCACGCGGCCCAGTCGCCGTCGCCCGTGCCGTCGGCGGCGCGACCGCCGTCGCCGGGACTGCCGTCGGCCCCGAAGCCGTCGTCGGCTCCGGAACCGTCGCTCACGCCGAAGGCCGCGTTCACACGGTCGCGCGCGGCGCGGGTGTCGTCCGGCTCCGTCTCGGCCGGGTTACCCGCGTACAGCCGGACCGCCTCGCGGGGGTCCTCGCGGGCGATCGCGAGCCCGACGACGTGGGTGACCGGTCGCCGGCTGCCGAAGCGCTGCTGGCCGAAGTAGTTCGGGACGCCGACGGTCGCCTCGATCGGAAACGCCCGCTCACCGGTCGAGGAGTCGTTCGGCCCGTCCGCGCCGCCCGCGAACGCCCGGAGGTCTTGTACCGCGTCCGCGACACGCTCGGGTGCCTCCCCGACCGCGTCCGCGACGCGGATCTCGAAGGCGTTGCCGGCGAGGTCGCCGAACGAGAGGCTCCGCCCCGCCCGGCCGAGCGCCTCGACATCGGCGCCGCGGATCTCGGGGAGCGCGTCCGCGTCGACCCCGCGGACCGTGAACAGCTGCGTGGTGACGGCGCGCTTGTCCTTCGTCCCCGCCCACGAGACGCGCTCGCGGCTGATCCCGAGGGCGTCCGAGAGCCGGCGCGCGAAGTCGTTCGTGTCCCAGTCGCGGAGCGTCGCCCGGACGACGAGTTCGGGGTAGCTCCCCGCTTCGACGCCGAGCGGCTCCGCGTCGAACGCCTCCAGCTCCCGGACCCGAAAGTCCTCCGGCGACTCGCGGAGCCGGCCGCCGATCCCGTCGGCGTCGCTGACGTAGTACGCGATCCCGACGGCGCGCTCAGTCGGGTGCGCCTCGCGGAGGGTGCGTTCGGGGGCCATTCAGTACAGCGAGAGGTCGCCGGTCACGCGGTCGACGCTGTCGTCGCGGGCCGGCCCGACCGCGAGCGCGGTGACGGTGCCGGGCTCTAACTGTGTGTGCCCGGCGTCGCGGACGATCGCGTACGGGAGCCCCTCCCTGTCCGCCTTGTCGGCCAGCTCGAACAGCCGGCTCTCGGAGTCGCCCTTGAGGACGACCTTCTTCTGTCCCTCGCCCTGCCACTTCTTCCGCGCCCGCTCGCTCGCGTCCTGATACGCCGACAGCGACGCGTGCGCGACCTGCGCGGCGAGCTTCCCCTCGCCCATCCCGATGTCCGTCCGCGCGACGATCGCCTGTTTCATGTCCCGATTCACCGCCGCCGCGGGTTTAGCGCTTTGCTCTCGGTCGTCACGCCGACCGCTGGCGGGCGAGCGACCGAAAAAAGGTCCGCAAGAACGCGACCGGCTTCAGTCGTCGGCGGGCGCCGCACCGCCGCGCGAGCCCGAGCCGAGGCCGGACGCCACGTCGGCGACCGTCCGCTCGTTGTTGACGACCCACCGGAGCAGGAGGAACGCGAAGAGGTACTTCGCGACGATGTCCATCCCGCTGTACGCCCACGAGGTGATCGCGACGTCAAGCACCGCCAGCCCCTCGGCGCCGAGCGCCCAGAAGATCGGGTAGCCGAGCCAGAGGACCACGGTGAGCACCTTCAGCGTGTTGAAGATGTCCGCCGTCCCGGCGATCTCGGCGTCCTCGGCCCACTCGGCGAGCAGGATGTAGAGGACGACGACGAAGAACGCGCAGCTGATCGCGTACCACACCCAGCGGAGCAGGTACGAAGACGTCGTCAGCGCGGCCGCGAGGCCGGTGACGCACATCCCGATGTCGGCCACGACGGCCGTGAACAGCTTCGTGGTGTTCGACCCGGCCAGCAGGCCGAGCGCGATGAGGATCATCGGCGTCGACAGCGCCCACGTGAGGTACCGGCCCCACGGGGTGAGAACCTCCTGCCCGGCCAATGCGTGGCCGGCCGGCATTTCGAGGAAGCTCACCGTGAGCCCGGAGACGAGGCCGGTGTAACTGGAGATAGAGACCAGCGGGACCATCAGCGTGGCCACGAAGATCAGTTGCGCGCGCGGGTCCTCCACGTTCCGGCCCATGTACACGAAGAGGAGGATCGAGAGGCCCGCGAGGGCGATGTTGATCCAGAGCGACGAAGCGAGGAGCGTGTCGCTCTGAACGGCCTCGAAGATCTGCGTTTGGGTCATTTCGAGCGGGACCATTCCGCTTGCGAGTATGTCGGCCGCTGCTGTTTCGATCATGCGACGGTGTGTATCACGTGGCGTATTTATTAAATGTACCAACCTGACTGGTAAGGTTTTTCTAACAGATTCCGGAACCGACTCGTATTATTCGAAATATTCTTATTTATCGGTTAAATACCAGACGATCGTTTCGTCCCTCGCGGTCATCGACCGACCAGCGGGAGTCGGTCCAGCGGGCCAGCGCCGACGTCCGCCTCGACGGCGGCCGCGCAGTGTTCGCCGCCGAGCAGGCACATCGGCACCCCGATCCCCGGGTTGCTGCTCCCGCCGACGTAGTAGAGCCGGTCGGTCCCGCGGACGCGCGGCCCGGGGCGGAGCGGGCCGGTCTGTCGCATCGTGTGCGCGAGTCCGAGCGCGCTCCCGCCGGGCTGGTCGAACCGCTCGGCGAACTCGGAGACGCACGCGGACTCCTCGGCGACGATCCGGCCGCGGAGGTCGGCGCCGGCCCGCGACGCCACGGCGTCGAGGACGCGCTCCCTGAGCGCCGTCCGTCGCTCGGGGGTGTCGTCGAGCCCGGGCGCGAGCGGCACGAGCGTCACGACCGCCTCGTGGCCGTCGGGCGCGACCGACGGGTCGGTGCGCGAGGGCACGTTCACGTACACGACCGGGTCCGTCTCCCCAGTCGGCCACGCGGGGTCGTCGAATATCGCCGCGAAGTGCGGGTCCCAGTCCGTCGGCAGCGCGAGCGTGTGGTGTTCCAGCTCCGGCAGCTCCCCCTCGACGCCGAGGTACAGCAGGTGCGCCGCGGGCCCGTACGTCCGCCGGTCCCAGTAGTCGCCGACCCGCGAGACGGCGCCGTCGGGGAGCAGCTCGCGCTCGACGTGCGCCGGCGGCGCATTACAGACGACCCGGTCGTGGACGTAGCGGTCGCCGCCGAGCTCGACTTCGACGCCGCCGTCTATCGGCTCCAGCGCCGTCACCTCGACGCCCGTGTGAACGTCCGCGCCGGCGTCGCGCGCCACCGTTTCGACCGCCTCGATCACCTCGTACATCCCGCCCATGGGGTAGTAGACGCCGAGCCCGTAGTCGACGTGGCTCATCAGCTGGTACAGCGCCGGCGTGTTGTGCGGCGACCCGCCGAGGAAGACGAGCGTGTACTCCAACAGCTGCCTGAGCTTCGGGTGATCGACGTACGACCGCACCGTCTCGTCGAGCGTGGAGAGGAGGTCGAGCTCCCGTCCCCCGGCGAGGACGTCCAGCGAGAGGTAGTCTCGGAACCGCGATCGTCCGGGGAGCACGAACCGGTCCATCCCCGCGTCGTACGCTCGCTCGGCGTCGGCGAGGTACTCGCGGAACGCCTCGCCAGCGCCCGCCTCGTACGACTCGAACAGCTCGGCGGCCGCGTCGGGATCGGCGGGCACGTCGGCGCTGTCGCCGTCGTCCCAGAAGACGCGGTAGTGGGGGTCGAGCCGCGTCAAGTCGTAGAACTCCTCGGTCGACCGACCGAAGTCGTCGAAGAACCGGTCGAACAGGTCCGGAAGGAGGTACCACGACGGCCCGGTGTCGAACCGGAACCCGTCGAGTTCGATCCGACCGGCGACCCCGCCGACGCGCTCGGCGCGCTCGTACACCGTCACCTCCGCGCCGGCGGCCGCGAGGTACGCCGCCGCGGAGAGCCCCCCAACGCCCGCCCCCACTACGC
>NZ_SGTX01000023.1:0-42152 GCF_005435025.1 Halorubrum sp. CGM4_25_10-8A
ATACAATATACTATTGGATCTATGCCGCTAAGAATGGCTCTCGCACCCGATACCACCGGATAAGCTCTCACAAAATCACATAGCGCCCGAATATATTACTTTGTCTTAGTCGAGTAAGACAGAGTAAACTCTTAGTGACCCCCACCCGTGGCCCCAAACGAGGCAGATTCAGAATTATGGTCACGTCTTCCCGAGACAGTCGCTCCAGCCGGATCGCCGCGTCTACAGCGGAGTCTGGACGGTACAACCCCCACACTCCGGAGGCCCAATGACGGGTCGCCGCTCCGTCGAGACGCCGATCGAGGACACGTTCACCAAATACCTCACGGACAAGGGGAAAGGCGAGGCCGGCGAGGAGGGCGCGTACCGAACCGACGCTGAGCGCATGCTGTATCGATTCCGCCGCTGGTGTCTCGGGAAGACCGCCGACTCCGCGAATGCGTCACCGCCCGAGTCGTGGGCCGGCGTCGTCGACGGCGATACCGTCCGCTTCGAAGATCTCGACACGACGGTGTTCTCGGACTACGCGCGGTACCTCTCGACCGCGGGGTACGCCGCCGGGACCGTCCTCACCTACTACGCGCACGTCGCGTCGTGGTGTGGGTGGGCGCACGCGCAGGGCTACCTTCCCCGGCACTACGCCCGGGAGTCGGACGCCGAAGACCCGCTCCCGGAAAACGACGGGCGACGTCCAGGCGACCAGCAGGCGTGGGAGCCGATCCACCGTGACCTGATCACGCAGTTCGTCGACCGACGCGTCTCCGAGGCGTTCGACGCGCTCGGCGCGATCGAGGTACCCCACGCTGAGCGAGGCGACCCTGAGAGCGAGACGTGGCAGGCCAAACAGCAAGCGCGGTTCGAGGCGTACCAGCGGTGTCGCGAACAGGCGCTCGTGTACGTCGTCGCCTACACCGGCCTGCGCGGCTCGGAGTTCCTTTCCGCGCCGAAGGAGGACCGTGAGGGCCGCAACGGGATCCGCTGGCGTGACGTGTCGTTCGCGGACAGCAGCGTGACGGTGTTCCGGAAGAGTCGCGAGTGGAAGGAGGCGTCGCTCCCCGAGCCGGTCATCGGGCCGTTGAAGCGGTACGCCGAGGTGCTGGACGTCCCCGAGTCGTGGCCGGTGTTTACGACGCTCCACCGGCCGTCGCTCGCGAACCACGTCACCGACGGGCTGGGTGACGCCGGTCTCGACGAGGACGCGATCGAGCGCATCCGGGCGGGCGCACCCGATCTGATCGTCGCCGCCGAACACGACCTCGACGCACCGAAGCCGCTCACCACCGATGGGGCGCGGTCGATCATGGAACGGCTTTGGACCCACGACGGCCTCGCCGAGCGTCGCGATGAGCTGGACCTCTCACTCGATGGCGACTACCTCGAACTCCACGGCGGCCGGCGCGGTGTGGGAGAGGTCCTCGTTCGCCAGTTCGGCTACGCCGCTGCGGCGCGGTATCTCGACAACAGCGAGGAACAGGTCCGCGAGGCCTACCAGCACATCGAGGCTGCCGAGCGCGCCGACATGGCGACCGAGGCGTTCTCAGAGACCGATCAGCGGGTCCGCGATAAATAATTACGCTTGAAAACTGGGTCCCACTTTTGACGGAATTGGTCCGAGATGAATTATGGAATACGCTCGATCCTTTTGACTAACCGGTGTAGTTTGATTGTCTGTTGTGGTGTAGGGTAGAAAATACGGCGCTGAACATCAGCTAATATTGAGGAATCGCTCACTGATGGGAGGTCTGTATACCCCGCGATAAATTCTTCTTCCCCGAGATCACGGAGAGCATGGTAATCGGCGAGGGTCTCATCAACTCGGACAGTCACAACGAAGACTGCCACTGCGATCAATCCGATTCCGCCTGTGTATGCTACGGATGCCGTAGTCGCCCCCGAAAATAGAAGAACTCCTGCTCCGGTGAGAGCAAAAAGTCCAAACACAAACCAGAGTGCGAACCCGTAGAGGAGGCCTTTGAACACTGAATTTCTCTCTTGATGGCTTTGTTCGTGACGAAGGACCACTCTTTGTGCGTGTTCAGGAAGGCCCCCCATCCAGTGTTCGTTCCAAATAACGGTCCCAAAGGGTGTGGCTTGTGCGAAAAACTGGCTTTCGCTTCGAAACGGGAATACTACAATCGATTCGTCTAACAAATCCAGTTCTTTCGGTTTAAGCGGGGTTGTTAGCTTTGTGAAACGGATGAACCATTTGGTGAGTACGATTGCTATCAGTCTCCTCCAGCCTGAATCGTGTTTCATGATAGTACATAATCATCACAGGTTAAATATCCCTATCAGATTCTGTTTGTCTAACATTAATCTCATCGTATCGGTGGCTGGTACTCTCCGGCTGTGTAGGATAATTGTATAATTAACATGTTGATATGAAGCATCTCCAAACAATGATTTATGCTCGACACGGATTTGGCGTGAACGAAAGTGATCGCGTTGCTAGAACAGATAGCAATTCTCACCGTCGGTGGTCTCGTTGGGCTCATAGCTCACGAATCGGTCCACTATGGATTCGGCCGTCTATTTGGTGGGTCTCCATTTGTCTCGAAGCGGACCTTCTACATCCCCGAACAGATCGACTTCGAAACACCACACCAAATGACTGACAGACAAGTACGTATCGCCGGTGGCGGAGTGGTTGTGTTCCCGATTCTCCTTCTTGTTGGAGTCTGGGCGGGATCGCTCCCTGCTATTGCGGTCGGGGCTGGGGGTAGCGGAATTAGTATGTACGACACGCTGGCGGGATACCATCCGAAGCAGTGGAAGCGATTTACTGCTGGAGAGTCTATCTCGCGATCCGATTTTCAAGCACAGGAGAATACTGAATGAAGCGGAGCGTTGCTCTCTCACTCCTTTGGTGTCTCATCCTGCTCGGCGGGACCGTCGCTGGGGCGGCCCCTGTTTCGGGAGCGACCCAGCAGCCGACGTCGACGACAGCTCAGGCTGACCAGTGTGCGTCGGCGTACGACCGACTCAACGGCCGAACCGATCGTTCGGGACCGACTGTCTCGATCACCGCGACAGCGCCCGCTCCCGGCGTCGTGTCGCTAAACTACTCTGTGCCGGACCGCCAATCTTCGTTCACCGTCTCGGTACCTGACCATCAGGACATCAAACACGTTGAGGGGTTTGAACAGCCCCATACAGGCTATTTCAAATACACCGGTGACGGGAGCGCCCGGATCGAGTACGCGGTCAATCGGAGTTTTCACATTCCCGATTCTGGTGACCCGGAGGTCCTCCCCGAGTCGTTTACCGCTCACAACGAATCAGTTGCGACGAGCGTCATTCCGAGACACGACAGCGCCCCATTCGAGCTGGAGTTCCCCGGGGGTGGATATGCTGGTACGACTATCATGTACGTGGGTGGGATCGACCACGTTGAAACAATCTCGAATGGACCGAATGACCATCGTGTTGTCGTCCCTTCGGCGGTTGATCCGGCGGTCGGGAATGCGTCCATCGAAGGCCTCCGACTCGGCGCGGCGGCAATTGAACCACGCCACTACTACTGCGAAAGTACGCTGTTCCTCCACCCCGCTGATGTTCGTGGCTACGCGGCTCGGGCGGACTCGGTCGCCGGCGAAAATTGGGGAGAGAACGTTCCCCAAGCTCACACGCCGCTTCACGAGTACGTCCACCTGAATCAACGATATCACGTCTCCGACGAAATGCGGTGGTTTACAGAGGGGTCAGCGACCTACCTGACCGCGCGCATTCTCTATGATAACGAGGAACTGACGCCGGCAGAGTACGACGCGCACCTCACCTACTGGACCCGGTATTACTCTGGGTCGAACCTCACTAATTCCAGTAGCTATCTTTCAGACTCCAGGGCGGCCCTCGACCGAGACGACTACCTCTCTGGCGCGCTGGTACTCGCGCGGCTCGATGCCGATCTCCGTGCGAACGGAAATGCGACGATCTACGATCTGTTCACCGCTGTCGGGAGCGGTGAGCCCTCGACCGACTACAACGTCTCCGCGTTTCACGCTGATTACGCACGACTCGGTGGGAATCGCTCCGAAGCCGAACTGCGAACACTCCTTGAACAGCCTGAGACGATTGAACCGACCTACGTGACGCCGTCCGCGAGGGTACTTCCCGATTCGATTACGCGACACCCAAGCTATACTGGCCTGACGCCTCGGGAGACAGAGATTCGAGTGCTACCGTTTGTTGCGCTGCTTCTCCTCATCGTTGTCGAAGGAGTGTTGCGGGTCCGAGACTCAATCACTGGTCGCGACGTCGATTGAGATGCTCTCCACTCGATTGTCGAGGATGTCGAGGCGGAGTCGCAGCCTGCGCGTTACTATACAATAGTAACAGACTATCTGCCACGAACTAATTGCGCCGGCCATGCGGGCCGACGGGATGGACCCTGAGGCCGAACACCCGCGGTGGCTGAAAGCCGACTTCGCGGGCCTGATCTACACGCTCAGCGAACACCACGACCGGACGCCGAAGGAGTTCTTTCGCGACGACGTGGGCGTCGTCCCAGACGATGGGTACGACTGGGACCTCGACGACCAGCCCGTCGTGGTCGCGCTCGATCGCCACGTCGACGCGCTTCGCAACCGAGGCCTCGCAGAGTCGACGATCGAGGGGACGCGTTCCCGGCTCGCTGCGTACGCCCGGCGGTTCGAGCATGGAACCGACGTGTCGCTGGTCGAGTCGCACAGCCGCGAGCAGGCCGTCGCAACGCTTCGGAAGTCGCGGGCCGGTACGTCTCCCGGGACGCGAAGCGACATCTCGTGAGCGACGTGCGCCGGCTCTACGCGTGGCTCGCGGAGACGGAGTATCACGACGACCACGTGCTGGACGGTGTCGGGCTGGACAGTGTTCTCGATTATTAAACTTGTAGCAGTAGTGAGCAGTTTAGCGCTATGTTGAGTTTTTATAATATATATGATGTTTTAGCCGCCACCAGTCGAATAGGCTAACACCCCCGGGTGAGAGACACCCGTTGATGGGTTTCCAACGTGACGACCTCTACGGTAGTGAACCCCCTCAATATCCCGACGGCGTCGATCGATTTCTTGACCCCTCTTTTTCGTATACTCCACCCTCTACCTACGATGTTGACCAGTGGGAGGATAAAAACCAGACAGTGGAACTCGGTGGTGAGACAGAGTACGACGAAGAGACCGAAAAGATGCTCTGGGCCCTCCGGCATTTCGAGCTACGAATAGCCCCTGAGTGTGACGAGATCGACGACTGGAGTTCTCTCGACCACCGGACGCAACGGATGTACCATGCCGGTATTCTGAAGGAGTTCATCGGGGGATATCGTGAACTTGAGGAAATCTTGGAGAAGGGGGGTCCGGTCGCTCGCGAGGCCGGCTTCTCCCCCGGTGATGGCACTAACTACTCGACACTTTCGGCCGCCATCAGCAAATTCGACGCCGATTTTCTGGCTGATGCCGCTGAGTACAGTCGCAACGCCGCGCTCTACGCACTGACCTCTCGAGGACGCTCATTCGACCGCGCTCCCCCATACCCGTCGAAGCCGCGTGCCTATTACCTCGAGAACGGTGAGGAATGGACGGTCGATATAGACCAAAAAATGAGGGAGGCCAGCCAAGTCGTCGCCGAGTACATGGCAATAGTTGCTCCCTCTCTCCGGTTCGGTCGCGACCGATCAGCCCCCAACTACCAGCACTCGATTGGAGACATCTACCGGTTGTTAGCGCACCTTGCCATCGAGCAGTGCGCCGCGAAGAACGGGGCAGAACTCCTCGCCTGGCAGTCTGACAAGGATACCCCCTCGGCCTCGACTCTCGCGGAGTACATCCCAACTCCCGGAGATTCAGAAGAGCTCGAAGTAGAAGGTATCGAAGACAAGTTCATTGATGCTACCTGTCGCCTACTCGAACGACAGACGCTCGCCCCGTCTGGACCGATACACTTGGCCTATGATCTTACGACGGTCGGCTGGTATGGGGAAGAGAACAAATGGGTGACGGGGTCGGTCAAAAAAGATAACACAACAGAATTTTGGCACTATGCGGTTCTATCAACCGTCTCACCCGGTCGGAACTACATTTTAGGTGTAACCCCCATCAAAGAGCGAAGCGAGAAAGCGGAGGCACTGGACCGGATGCTACGCCGGGTTCGTCAAAACGCCAACCCCGACTTCGGCAGGATCTACATGGACAGCCAGTTGTTCCAAGCTGATGTCGTTACAAAGTGCCGCGAACACGGGTTAAACTGGATGATACAGGCCCCAGAGGCGGAACTATACACCAAGATGGCTGAGAGTGCGCCCCCTGGAGAGTCAGATAAGGCGAAAGATATCTCCTTTACCGACTTCGATGCCCCGCACCGGACGTTTAACGCCATCATCTGTCCGATTCACGAGGAGGAAGTCGGTCAAGAAGAAACCACACCGAAAACAGAACTCACTCGCTATCACGATACAGCCGAGGATGGGGGTGGGGGAGATAGCACCGTCTCAAAGGGGGCAGCTCCCGACGCCGCCGTAAAAAATCGACTCGGCGTCTTCGCCGACGATATGCCCGCCCCAAAAGAGACGCCAGATGGCCTGAGTATCGATGGCGAAACCGGTAAAAGCGATACACATACTGTGTGGATAACAGATATAGACGTCGACGACCGGGACCTAGACGGGCTTGGTTACCAGTATCGCCACCGGTGGAAAATCGAGACGGCTATCCGTCAGCTCAAACATACTTTTCAGGGGCAGTGCCGCTCTGCGGACCGGTTGACCCGAACGGTCTACTTCGGAGCTGCACAACTGTTCTTCAACTTCTGGATCGCGCTTAAACACGAACTTCCCTATCACCTCGGTGATCCCGCAAGATTCCGGCTCACCGGTCTCGAAACACTACACGCGCTCCGCGAGGCCGACTTCGAAGCCGGGGAACGAGGAAACAATTTATTAATCTGATAGGTATCCAACATAGCCTCAAACTGGTCACTACTGCTACGGCATCTTCGGGGGGTGTCAATAGTCATGTGGATCCGTTTGTATCCCTCGATGAGAGTGAGGGGGGTTCGGAAGAGGGGATGACCCGCACCAGACCCCCCTCAGCACTATGCAGCAACAAAGACATACAACGTATGCGGCCGCCACCGACACGACAATCTCATGGTTGGAGTGGTGGTCGTGTGTGCGACATGAGCAGACAGTCGTATCGACTCGAACTCTCGGACAGCCACTGCTGGCTGGTAGCCTGAACACGCGGCCAATTCCCAGTGGGGTCGTCGTAGACAAGCGCTCACCGGGGGGTGAGACAAATGTCTGATAGCTCATTTCGGCAGGCTGTCCGCGATGCGTGGGGTACTGAGTGTCTCATCTGTGGGCGGTCACCCGAAGACTGGGTTGAGAGTGACAATCGACGGCTAGTAAACTCGCTACACCACATCAACGGTGACGATACCGACGACCGCGTCGCCAACGTGATCCCGCTGTGTCAGCGCTGTCATATCCACGTCCACAAGACGGACGCAGCTCCATACAGGCAGTGGCATCGGCAACTGCCGATCGAACACCGGAATGCGTGGAATGCGCATCATAAAGTGTACTACGAGGGGCCACGGATCAACAGCGCACAGGCCGAGTGGTTCTACGGCGATAATGAGGGCACACCACAGAGCGCACGATCCCACGATAAAAAGTCGGAATCGTCCGATGAGTCTCACGAAACGACTGATTTCGACACTGACTCGACGTCGGAGACCACAGGCGATGATGACCCATAGACTACATAGCTAGTCGTCGACGAGACGCTCGGTAACTCCGAGTGAAGCATGTGCTCCAGATTGCTTTGACTTCCGACCCCAGCTTAGGACCACAACTCCCAGTTGAAACAAAGGGCCTAAACTGCGATGACGACCTGATCGCTCGTTAGGCGACCTACATGGGTTACAACTTTTTGCTTACCACCACCTGCCGCACGCGACAGGTGGCTTCACCACGCTACCGGGGCATGCTTATCCCCAAGTTATCCCTACCCATATAAGAAGGCCAGCGCTTTTGTAAAAATGGTCTTAACAGAGATTAGAAGCGCTACACCGCAAGAGATCGGCCCTGAGAGTCGGAGTTATGACGCAGAGTTGTTGTTTTCATCGCAGTCACTGTTATCCTCATCAGCTGAGCCGGGTTCATCCCGATCATCGCCGGTGTGATCGTCGGGAAGCAAGTCGACATCAGGTGCCTCGAACGCATCAGGATCGAAGTCCTCGCGTTCATGTTTGAGATATTTCACGCTCTCTGGGACACCCCCATCGTCGCCGAACTGGTTCACGGCTTCTTCACGAGTCAGGCGTGACCCCTCGTAGTATTCGTGGTGGTACTCGTTCCACGCATGACGATGCTCGATCGGGAGCTGTCGATGCCATATCCGGTAGGGTGGCTCGTCCACCTTGTGGATGTGGACGTGACAGCTCTGACACAGCGGGATCACGTTCTCGACACGCTGATCCGTATTGTCACCGTTGACGTGATGAAGCGACAGTTTGTCTTGGTTACGTGCTCCGTAGTTGGTTTCAAGCCATTCATCTGGGGTTCGACCGCAGACCACGCATTGCCGGCCCCAGCGGTCGAAGATTGCCTGTACAAGGTGTGTTGGGCGCATTGGATTGATGTGGATCGCCGCTCGCGTGGCTGGTCGTCTATACTCTGAAACCAGCAGCGTGTATCTACACGAAAACGCGAGCGGCAGGTTGGTTAAAAATCGAGACGGCTCGTGAGAGTTCACTCCCGTGTGGTGCTTCGCTTTTGACTGCTCACCTCACCCAAATCGGGAGATAAAAATGAACGAGAGCGTACCCTCCACACCTAATCGCTAAGACCGAGCTCTTCCTCGAGGGACGTCTCGTTTATCGCCGCCCGGACTAGCGCTGGGTAAAACCGCTCATTTTTCGGCAGCTGCTCGCCATGCTCGCGCTGCCATTCAACGTTGACCTCCGAGTACCGGATGTCGAGGTCGTCGACGACGTCGTCAGGGAGGTAGATCGTCCGCCCATTCCAATCTTCGCGCAGCACGAATCCCTCATCGCCCGGTACGAGCGTGTCAGTCGTTTCTGGCGTTTCGATCGTTTCTCCCGTTTCAGTCGTTGCCGTCGCTTCAGTCGTTTCAGTCATATCAGCAGACTGCGTAACGTTCCCCTCAGTTGTCTCGATCGTTTCAGTCGTTTCAGCCGTTTCTGTTGTGTCGGTCGTTTCGGCCGTTTCAGTCGCCTCAGTCGTCGCACCGAAACGGTCAGCGATACCACCCATCTTCTCGCCGGTCTTGCCCAGTTCCTCGCTGGCGTCGTCGTTGTCGTCACTCATTTGCTTCCCTCACGAGTTCTGTCTCGACGAGTATCGCTACGTCGGCGAGTACTTCGGCCATGTCGCTGTCGAGCTCATCGGCCGCAAAGATGGAGCGCTCCTGAGCGGCGATCGCCCGCTGAAGATCGACTCGCTTGTATACGTCGAACACTGGAATCTCGAGTCCATCCTCAAACTCAGAATGTAACTGCTCGAGCATGGCGTCAGCCTGTTTGTTGTGCTCGATGCGGTTCGCGATGATACCGAGAATCCGTACCGTCCCGAAGTACTCTCGAACGCTGTCGATCTGCTTCTGTAGTCGATCAAGGCCCTGGACAGAGAGTGCCTCAGCATAGGCGGGAATCAACACTCCATCGCTGGCAACCAGCGCGTTGTCCGTGAGCACGTTGATGTTCGGCATGTTGTCTATGAGAACGACATCATACCCTGTTGCAAGCTTGTCGAGAACCATCTTCAGCCGTTCTCGAGCGCGGGGTTCGCCATTGAGTTCACCGCCGGTGCGGTCGACCATCCGCTCGTTTGCGGGGAGAAGATCAAACTCCTCACCGGTGATGATGATGTCGTCGACGCCGTCTGCGCGGCTGGGATCGAGCAGCAGTTCGTGGAGTGATACCCCCCGGTCAAGGTCGCTGTACGCCTCGTCGTAGCCAAGGATCGACGTGAGGGCTCCCTCAGGGGCAAGGTCGACCACGAGAACGTCAAGCCCGCGGTCGGCGAGTGCGCCAGCCACATGGATTGTGAGCGTCGTTTTACCAACCCCTCCTTTCTGGTTGAGCATTGCGACGATCGCTGGTGGCGTTTCGATCGTTTCAGCCGTTTCAGTCATCTAGTGAAACGAGAGAAACGCGATCGTTATAATACTATGTCAGACAATAGCTACAGCGGAGTAGTGGACGCCAACGGCCCGGAGCTCATCTCGCAACCGGGGAATCGGACGATCCCGAGGTTGTTCGAGAGCGGCTCAGACGATTAGTCGAACGGCAGGGGAGATCATCGACGTGCTTAATGAGCGGCCTGCTCGCTAAACTGTTTAACCAACAGATCATCGAGGTTTCCTCTCTTGTATTGGTTAAGATTCCTGCGTTCCGATGAAGGGCAGAGGCGCAGAAAGCCAATACAGCGGTGAGGACAGCTATGCGCCGACACATTGCCACTGCTGACCACAGCTGCGTGATGGCCACTCACGACTCACTATCAAGTACCAGTCCCAAAGAAGTACTTCCACTCCGCTCACCCGACGTATAAGCCACAGAATCTCTAATGCTGAGTTGAGGGAGCACAGCTGGCTCGGTGACACCGACCGAACCAGCTCCCAAATAGTGTCACACGCTCCCTCTCCCCTGAAAGGAGCTGCCGATCTCGTAAGAATGACCCCTAATAATCCAGAGACGGTCCGTGGCACCTGCTCGTTCTGCGGCGAGACAGTTACCGGCCGGCACGCGATCATCGAGTATGAAACAGCTAGCGGTGAGCCAGGCGTGTGGGCCGAATGCCCCGACTGTGGCGAGATCGTCGATCCCATCAATGGTCAGTAGACGGTTCATCAGGCAGATAATCGGACTCGAGCCACTATCGACAACGCACCACGAATGTCGTCACTGTGGATACAGCGTCGAGAAGGACGCCGATGAATGTCCACAGTGTAGCTCTCACGAAATTGCGGCCTATGATCTTGAGTAATCGCAGAGGCGGTCAGAATCTCAACAATGCCAGCCCTACAGACGATCGGTGATATATCGACGTTACAGCGCCCGTGAGTCGTGTGCGACGATGCTAGCAAACGCGACGTTCTCTTGGACTTGGTCAATCTCGACCGTCGGCTCATCACCAGGTTGTCCCCCGGGGACGATCACAACGTAGCCGCGTTCAACCTTCGCGATGCCGTCTCCCTGATCACCAGTCGTCTCGATCATCACCTCGCGGACTTCACCTTCATCCACAGGTGGACCTGCTGAAGTCGATGCTGCTTTCTGGGGAGTCGATTGCTGTCGATCTTGCTCGTTCGTACTGTCTGTCGAGGAGTCCGATGTAAGGATAGCAATGCGATACGTTTCGTCGGCAGCGAGCGCGTCATGCTCAATTTCACTCGCCGGGATGTCCACAACATAGGACCCATCACGCTCTTCGATTTGAGCACTGAACAGAGAGCGGAGCGAATCAGAAATTTCAGTCATCGGGCATCAGCAGTATAGGCTGCGTACAATAAGTAAATCCCGTGTTACACTCTATATGAATTACCCAAGGTGTCATAGATCTCTTACCACAGTGTTTATTTCACGCTTTCTCAACCGGAGCAACCGTGAGAACTTGCGTGCGAATTGGCCATAAGATATTCATGATACTATCAGTTGAGAAAGCACTATCGCCCTCTCTCTGTCAGCAATCATCGCCTACAGCTTTTTGACGTCTGCTGTCATCGGCCTCTCTCTTAGCCTTTTAACCGATCGAATCTCCGTGAAGATGGCATTGCTCATAGCAGTTTGTACTACGGCTGGTACAGTAGTCGGGAGAATACTGTGAGAAGCGTATACTGAATGGCCTATGCAACACCTGTATTGACCGGTCCTGAGTGGGTGTGAGAAATCTTCTATAACACCCCCATTATCGGCTAATTACAGAGCGCAAGTCGGTTCCGGTTCAAATGGGGTTGAGACTGTGAGCGTTAGTCCGGACCGATTCCCCTAACGAACTGAAGATCACCTGTCCGTGGGAGGTAGGCAACGTCGACCTGTGTGTCCAGCGAGTCCAACCGCTCCCGGAGCTGGCGGACGTCCTTCTGGAAGGTTCGGTTCCCATAGCCATCGCGGGGCCACCAGTCTAAGAACACAAAGTAGCGCCGCCCCACCTCACCTGGGTAGCTAGCCAGCGCCTGAATATCACGTTCGCCTCCACTACGGAACTGCCCACTCATGTTCATTGAGTGTTTGATTTCACAAAGCACCGACAGTGGCGTGGCCACGTCGACGAAGTTTCCGACGCCCTCCTTTTTGCCCTGCATCATGACCACCTGGCCAGCCGGGAAAACTGCCATGTCAAAGTCGCTTTTTGCGCCGCGCCAGATGCCCTCGTCGTAGAAAGTTACCTCGGACCGTACCCGCCGAATCTCATGGTTATCCTCATCGAGGCGGTTAAACATCTCTCGATTTCGCCACTCCTCCATGCTGCTGTGGTCCTGGCGGTAGTCAACTGGGACAGTCAGCTGGGAAAGACTAGCGAGAAGTTGCCGATACAACTCTGGGGCAATGGGATGCTCGTTACCGTAGTGGAACGGGTATTGCTGGAAATCCTCGTGGAGGGCATGGAGACAGGCCTCAAACTGCTCGATGTCCTCTGAAACAGATGTCATAGCGGAAGATTGCCTACGAACTAGTTACATCTTGGCCCCATCAGTGGTCATTGGGTGGGATACTGTTCAAGCCCGCTGTACACCCCAAGTAGAGTTTCAATCAAAATACTCGCAAGAGACCCTCCACCGTTGAGGCCTGCCCAGCTGATGTCGTGTTCGTCCTGAAGATCGTTGCGGACGGACCGTTCGGCCTCTTCGAGCGGGACCTTCTTCTCGGTGTACTCCTCGAGGTCACGCTCGACTGCCTCCTGCTTGAGGTCGACGTGCCCGTCGAACTGTTCGACGATGTCGGCTGCGGTGGTTGCTACTTCAGACATAGGCTGTTTCGATCGGCTTCTCGGGGGCAGAACTGCTTCACTACGAGGCTACTCTCCTGCTCCCTCACCCCACTCGGGGATCAAAAATATCTCTCTTCTGTCGACAAGGTGAAATTGCCTGACGCAAGTGCTGGAGTATGGCTCGACTCTACCACTACCAAGGCGAACCCCAACAGCACTTCTTGCTTGGGTCGGTTAATGGCTCGAACACGACGATCCAATGCGAGCCTCTCGCTGACCGGATATTCCAGGAAATGGATCAGGTGCCCGGTATCCGGGGTACTCGACGAGGGCCTCAACTCCCTGGAGAGCTTGTTCACGGAATGTGGGAGACGGGGTTGCTATTCACGGGAGACGGGGAACACGAAAACAGCCAGAGCGGGGAGCTAACCGAAGGTGGTGAGTCTCCACAATTGGCGGCTGGGGATCGTGACGCTTTGCGCGAACTTCTCTCAGAGTATTCTGGCCCCCTGCGAGGCAAATTGGAAGATCTCGCTGATACGCTTGGCATCTCTGCCGAAAGCAACGGGCCAAGCCATGCGGGTGGGGACTCTTCTGGCCCGTCAAAGCGAGCACAGCCGGCTTCGGCAGGAACTCCATCAGTTGACGATGATACTCTCCAAAATCGGCTGAGAGAAGCAGGAGTCGCAGACACACTCTCCGTGTCTGGCCTCAAAGACTGGTATGCGAAGAAGTCCACAGGACCCTCTCTGAGTACCATCGTTAGCTCATCAGAATTGCTGCGTGCGGTGTCGTTCCTTCTCTCGCAAGATGATGTTTCCGTCGTGTCGATAGCCGATGCGGCCGATCCTGATGAAGTCACAGAAGTCACTGGACTGTTTTCGAAGTCTGGGACGTTTAACACCGAGGCAGAGATCTCCCTTTCGCGATTCCACACAAGCGACGGGTTTCTGCCTGATGAACAGAACAAGACCGGCTCGTGGGAAAACGAGTTTTTGACTGCATGGTGGTACATAAATTCGACCCTCCATCTGGACTCAGAGGAGACGGCACAGTCTATTTCGTGTGAGACGACAGTGGATCTCACCTCGTCTGGAGTGAGCTCAGTTCACACAGATGCCTGGAAGGCGACAGGACATTTCAGAGAAGAATATGCTATCCGCCGCCATCAAATTGAACTGACCGAACAGGTTCTTGAGCGCCATATCGAGAGTTCTGGACCGTTTTGTCTGCCTGAGATGACTGATTTCAGCCAGTACCCCTCCACGGTGGATTTTTACGAGGAATCCAGTGTTGGGCGGATGTTCGACTAGAGTACTGAGGGAGGGATCGGTTGCCGTCTCCTCTGTGAGCGAATTCAAGCAACCGCAGCTTGTTGGCTTCCGGCTCCGAGTTTGTCTGGGATCGTGTCATGGCGGTATCGGAGGCAAAGCGCTCAAAGTGCCGCTGTCTGGACCGCTTTTTCCAAGGCCGACCAGCACCATCCTACCCAGGCTCATCGGCGGCGAGCGTTCGCTGGTCGTCCGCGAGATCGTATGCTCGGGTGAAGTTCTTCTACATCGAGGTCCTCACCAGAGATGTCGAGGTCTTCGAGAACGGTATAATCGGCATCTGCTGGAAGGCGATAGGTGTTTGCTTCCACCCGAACACTCGGTCGTTCTGGCGCGCCGAGAACGGGATTCTATTGGCCCACCTCACTCCATCGGGTGCCAAGCCTGCGGCGGGGATGTATTCGTCACAGAATAGGTGTCTAAAACACAGCCCTGCGAAACCCGTAATATCAGGTAGTGACACGGGTGATGTAATGCCAGTCCCCGTCGACGAACTCACAGACGACGAGCCATTCCCAGTTAACGCAGAATCACCTGAGTACGAGGTCCTCAGTTTTCTTGTGGCCCACCACGAGTACGGGTTCACACCACAGGAAATCGCAGCCCGAACAGGCCTCAACGAAACAACCGCATCGAACACAATGGCTCAACTTGTCGAGGATGAGCTCGTCGAACAGGTAGAGAATGTCTATTACATTGATCCACGGCGCGTTGATGAGCTAACGAATCGGCTGAGATCGCTTGACTCGGCCGTCGAGCTCTTCGAAGTGACACCCGACGACGACAGCTATGCTCAGGAGGACTGGGAACAGGAGGTTCCGAGTATCAATCCAGATGAGCAAACAGAGACATCGGTTGAGAGAGACTATAAAGCTGTAAAAGCGCGAGCAGAAGCACTTGTTGAAGAGGTCGAAAACAGCGATCCAGATTAGTGGCGGTTCAAAATGGTACTGCAGACACTGAGTCCACAGCTAAAGAAATGTAATAGGTGGCGAATCAGTACACTGCTACTATAATTGTATATCCAGTATTGTAATTTTAGCGTTTCATTACAACTAGATAACTTGGACCCCTATTATTTGTGTACGAGGCAACCATCAGCTTGTGGCCGACACGTATTGAGGGTATACCCCAGGTATCGACAGAGCACGACACGGTCGATCAGGAAGTTAACCAACCGAACGATGACAACGACGACGCCCTAGTCAAAGAAATGGTTCCTGAGTAGGCGTGAGGTCACGATCGATTCTAAATGATGCCGCCGATGACGAGTAGTCCAACGACGAGCAGCAGCGTCGCTACCACACACCCCCCGGCGAGTAGCTTGTTTTCCATCGCCTTCTCATGGAGCGGCATAGCGGCGTACTCCTCGCGAAACGCCTCCAGATTCTCCTCGTCGTAGAAGTACTTCGTCTTCAGTGCGAACCGTTCAGTAACCGCACAGCCCGTACAGACCGGCTCCTGCTCGAGTCGTTCGGTCTTGATGTGGCTGTCGCAGGCGATCGCCCCGCAGTTCGAACAGTACGTGTACGTCTCGTCGACGTCGTTCGTCTCGCAGTGGACGCACCGGTGGATGCCGTCTTCGGTGGTGACCCGAGAGGGGCCCGCTGCGAAGTACTCGTAGGGGTAGGTGTACTCGCCCAAATTGGTCGTGTGCCGAACTTCGGGGAGGTAGACTGGCTCGATCGACTGAACGGAGATGTCCGAGACGTTCGGCTCACACGTCTTATTGTAGGTGACGTTGTTGTCGCCGGTGTAGGTCACCGTCGTCGTGTGGTGCTGCTGGAGTCGGTCGACAGCCCACTCCTTGTACTCGGTTTGGGTCTGTCCGAACCGTCGCGCTTCGGTCTCGTCGAACACCGCACCGAAGCGGTCGGTGTCCAACTCAACCGTCGCGTGGAGATTCTCCGTGACCAACGTCGCGACGTCGTCGGCAGCGATCTGCGGCTGCCCACGTTCGGCGTGGACGACGAACTGCGTCCGCTCGTTAATCCGGTGGATAACGCCGACCGACGTTTCGAAGACCGCGTTTGTGTCGGCGGTGACAGCCACAACCGGCCGAAAGGTCGCGTCTGATCGGGGCGTCGGAAGATCGACTGCCTCGATATTTTCGATGTCGCGGAACGCCTCCGCGACAGGAGCGTCGACGTCGGCCGCAGGGTCGTACGGCCGAAGCGTTTCATCACAGAGGATTTCGATCCGGCCGTTGTAGAGATCAAGGCCGATCTCGTCGGCTATCTCTCGTAGATCCTCGCCGTCGATCAGCTCGATGGGATGTGGGTCGTCGTTCTGCTGGAGGCGGGTCGCGTACTCTTGGGCAGGGTTGGTGAATCGACCGGTGGTGGCAACCATCCCTCGCTTCGGCCCGTCGAACTCAAACGTCGCAATCGCCGAGTGGAGCTTCTGGACGACGGGTCGCCCGACGGTGTCCGTGTGCTTACACTCGACGACGATCGCGCGGCGCTGTCCGTCGACGACCTCTTCCATGATGACGTCGCGGCCCTCGTCAGCCGTCTTCTCAGCTTGGCGGACGTTTTCGTAGCCGAGGTTTCGGAAGACGTCCTCCATCACGTCCTCGAACTCGAACCCCGAGAGCTCGTCCAGTACAGCCATCCGGATATACTGGAGAGTACGTAGCAACTGCCAAATACATTTGCCGAAGAAATTCTCGTCTTGTTTTTACACAGACTATCTCCGACAAGCCCGAGAAGATGATCAAGTACGCGAATGCTCCCCACCCAGACGGCGCGTGACTTCTGAATCGGCTCGCTTACAGCTCCCGCTTAGGTTTCGATTTCGTACTCAGTCGCCAGCTTCTGGAACTCGTCCCACTCGGGGAGGCAATCGTCTCTAACATCGCCGTGGGTCTCGAGGTAGCGGAGCAAGGCGTTGAGTTCGTCTTCAAGATCATACTTCGCAGCTTGTGTTCGGAGGTCGTCCTCGTCGACGTCGACGTGACTGAGCAAGAGGAGACAGTACGAACGGTAACGGCTGCCGTCGTCTACCAACAGCGTGTGACAGCAGAGCTCCGCTGGAGAGAGGGCGTCGGGTTCCTCGGAGTAGACGTAATAGCGGTGGTCGGTGAGCAGAAATTGGAGGTCGAACGAGGCGAATCGAGCGAGGCCGGTTTCGTGGAATCCGTTTGCGTCGATCTCCGTCTCGGCTTGGGCGAGGAACTCATCGTAGTCTTCCCAGAGAATTGTGCCCTTCGAGGCGACGGCTTCCAGGCGTTGGCGATGGAGATGGTGTGTGAGTTGACGGGCGAACTCGTGAAGGCGGTCGAAGTCGGCGTTGAAGTCATACCGGCCGTCGTCCGTTCCGACGAGGCCACGATCGCGAAACCGCTTGAGGACACGGTTGACGGTATTGCGGTAGTTGTCACTCTGCTCGGCGATCTCGGCGACAGTTCGCGGCTCGTCGAGGTAGTATAGCACCTGGAGTGCCTTGCCGGTTAGCAGTTCGGGGAAATCGATATGGGAGTACTGGCGGACGAGGTCCTGATAGAGTTCGACGGCACGAGAATCAGACGGGACGACTCGTTTTCGCCGGCCGTCGCGTTCCGTGTAGACGAGTCTCTTCTCGACGAGGTCGCCGACGCCACGAGAGAGGTAGCTCTCACTGTGGTTGAGCTTCGTCGCGAGCTCGGAGATTGTGTCGCCGCGGTCGATCGTGGCGAGGACTTCCAGTTCGATACGCCGGAGCACAGTGTAACTCATTACGAAACTTGTTTATAAATAAACTTCAGGTAGTGTGACATCCAGCAAAGAAGGGTCGTCTCTATCGTCTCGCTCTTATGTAGAACTGCGGAAAGACGATTTGACATTTTGAATATCTGCTGCCGTCCGGCGGTCTGAGTCTCAGTTAACGTACTCAATTCACTACAGGGAACAGCTAAATGACCTCTTTCCGCGTTTCTACATAAGAGCGTATCGTCTTAACCAACAAAACTATTGCTTCATGGGTCGTGTTGGTTAACACGAGAGTAGCCGATGTCCTACGAACCCCCGACCCCACCGGCGAACCTTCCGACAGAGATCGTCAACACGCTCAACGAGTCGGACTCGGAGCTGCTCCGATACGTTGCGACGTACGCTGAAGCGCTCGCCGAGCACAAGGAACGAGAGGACCATCTCGAGGAGTCGGCAGATCAAGAAGAGGTCGAAGAGCGACCAGACGATCTTCCGGATGAGGTCCCTGCCAAAGCGACGATCACGATCAAGGAGATCAACGACAATCGCTACTACTACTGGCAATGGAGAGAAGGAGACAAAGTCACGTCCAAGTATAAAGGGCCAGTCAATCCGGACGAGTGAGAGGCTGCTACGTCAAATCCGGTGATAGGTTTTCACCACACACCCCTTGTACAAAGTGTAAATATGCCGCATTCAGACGATAGGGCGCTACTAAGCTGGTTTTGTATATTGGAGATTACCTACAACCTGTGAGTGACACCGACTCACTACAGGACCCTATCCAAGAGATGTATGGAGTAACAGGCCGATCAAGAACGCCCCATTTGCGAAATGGAATTTGACTGTCGAACATCGATAGAGACGGAAATGAACCGATTTACACATCGATGGTGGGGGGATAGTCGACCCCCGTGTTTACACATCGATGACGGGGGGTGTCAGACGCATGCCTTACACTTCGATGACGGGGAGGCGAAAATTAGCTCCGGTTACAGATTCAGAATTTCACATGAGGAGCGACGATTCTACATTACACATCGATGACGGGGAGCCTCTCACCAGATGTACTTCGGTGCCGGTGATATCTTAGGGGTCGTGAAACTGCTGAATTCGAGCATTAAATCGGATATAGCGGGAGAATAAACATCGACGTGGGTTAATATTTTAATGCTCCGGCGTACAGCACACATATGGCCGGTAGTGAGCAAGAAGGGGCGGATCAATCCACCCTCGATGAAGGATCTAGTTCCGCATCGGATGGACAACAGATAGAATCCGCCCATGAGGATGCTGCCGGAAACTCAAACCAAAATCAAGGATCTACCGAGGAGAGCGCTCAACGATCAATCCGTGACATGCTTGATGATGAGGGCGAAGCATCGGTCTTCGTCAACCGCGACCTCGTTGAGCCAGACACGATTATCGATGAAGAGCGGATCGTTGGCCGTGACGATCAGCTCGAGTCCGTCGTCTCGTTTCTGAAGCCAACTCTTCAAGGAAATCGGCCGCCGAATATGCTACTTTACGGTCCCGCAGGAACAGGGAAGTCACTCATCATTGGGGCCGTCACGCAACAGATTATCGAACTCTGCCAATCCAAAGGAGAACGTTTCGGTGTTGTCGATATCAACTGCCAGCCAATCAACACTCTCGATCAGGGTGTCTACGAGCTTGTCCAAACTGTCGCCCAAGACGTTGGTACAGATGTTGGAGTTCCAGAGACCGGCGTATCCACGAAGCGCAAGTACCGACGTCTGTACGAACTTATCAACGAGTACTACGATTCGGTCATCTTCATTCTCGACGAGATCGACCTCCTCGTCGGCCGGCGCGAAAACGATGAACCCGCATATTCGAAGCTTCTCTATCAGCTATCGCGGGCAAGTAACACGAACGAAATCGAAGGCCGCGTGTCCGTCGCAGCACTAACAAATGACCCAAAATTTATGGAAGATATCGATGGGCGTGCCGAGAGTTCATTCAATCCACGTGACGTCTACTTCCCAGACTACGACGCGAATCAGCTGCGCGAAATTCTCCAGAATCGGCGTGATGCGTTCCGTCAAGATGCTCTCAAAGACGACGTGATTCCGCTCGTGTCAGCATTTGCTGCACAAAGCCATGGTGACGCACGAAAGGCGATCGATCTGTTCCGCGGCGCTGGTGACCTCGCAGACGAACGGGGAGACGAACTAGTCACAGAGGCTCATGTCCGAGAATCTCAGGAAGAGATTGACAAAGATCGGTCACTGAAACTCGTAGAGGGACTCACGACACAAAAGAAGATTTCACTCTACGCAACTGCGGCAGTTGCGCATCACTCAAATCGAACGGGGAGCTCCGTCCCAAGTCCAGTTGGATTCAAAGTCTACCAGTGGGTCACAAACGAACTCGATGCAGACCAGATGACTCGTGAGACGTACGTTAAATATGTTAAAGAACTTTCAACATACGGGTTGATTTCAACTTCCCGGAAGAGCCGTGGACGGGGCGGTGGGATGTATATGGAGTTCACATTTACTGGTGATCCTGAATCGATGATGACCCGAATCGTCGATGATACTCGCCTGGAAGGAATAGCCCAGCAGGAAGAATTCCTCAGTTCAGTCGTGAATGCTCAGCTGAAAGAATTTCACAACGAGTAGGAATCCCGTCGAGCTTCTGGTGTAGGCCACACCCCCCGTGTTCGATGTGTAAAGTCAAGATAGTAGCGGGACAGAAGTCAAGAAAATTCTGAACTGTCGTCGGTGAGTAGAGAACACGAAGCAGCCGCTTCCACACCGGACCTTCTAGCACACTAGATGTGATCAAGACATGGAATCTCGTGAACCCCCACCCCCCGTCATCGATGTGTAAACAGTAGAGGGTGGAAGGGAGAACTCACGCAGGAGAAACACGAAAGTCTGGTCTAACCCCATGACACGGTCGATACCAAGAGAGATCCCGCGGAAAGACAAAAGACATGGTAGAGTGTAGTCAGTCGAGGCTCTGCCTCTCCTTACTCTTACTCATGGAGTCATTACGGGTCCTGTTGTAGTCTATTACATAAAAAACTTCGTCAGACATTAAGCATAATTCACGAGAATATAAAATCGACTGCTGAAACGCTCTTCCCTTTGTTTGTGACCTCATCGACGGTTTTTCGCTATTCGCCGCTTGTTGCCCCTTCCTTCATCTAATGGTTTTACACATCGATAACGGGGGGAGGGAGTGTAACCGTAGTTCTCTATCGAAACCATTCGCTACTCGGTCAATAAAAATCGGTTAGCTCCGGCTCACGTACTCCTGCGAGTTCTCGACGGATCCTTGAGCGATCCCAGCCAAGCGGTGACAGCACACTCTCGACAGCTCTGACGAGTTGCGTCTCATAGTACGACGGATCGTACGACTCGACCTCCTCGTGAGCTAATGCGACCCGTTCTCGTGATGTCTTCTCGTCGTCAACGACCACGTATTCGATGTCTTGTCCGGGATGGACGGCGAGATCCTGATCGCGAGCCCGCTTCAGCGCCGCCACGTTCTGGGTGTTCTGCGTATACCCTTCGAGTGGCTTAGAGACACGATTCCGTTCGACGAGTTGTTCAACCGGCACCGTTCCAGCGTGAAGGCGCTTGATGGCGTCTTGGAGACAGTCGAGTACGGCGTCCGGCGATCGAGTCGCGTCGAATCGCTCGAGACAATCCTGCTGAACATCCTCGATAAACGACGGAGTCGACCGCTGACGAGCCTCGATACCGCGTAACTTGAACTCGTCATTACCAGCCACCTTGCCGAAATACTTCGTGAGTGCGCCGGCGTCGCTCTCGCGTTGGGGCACGAACGCGACCCAGTCGTAGTGGGCTTCGTGTTCGAGCCGAATCTCGATCTCCTCCGTAATCTCTGTCGCAAGCGCCTCGAGGTCCTCACGGGCAACATCGTCGACGTCGGGATCAGGCGTCACCCAGATGGAGTCGACGATGCCGTGAACGACCCGCCAGCCGCCGGCCTCCAAGCGTTGCTTCGCCGTCAGCAGAATCTCGCGAGCGAACGCGTTGATTGCTTCGTGGCACTCGATCCGCCCAAACTTCGCGTTACTGAACCCCTGATACCCGAAGCAGGCGACGAGGATCCACTTCAGTGCACCCGACCGTCCCTCGAGTTCCGCCAGTCGGTCCTCGTCAGGATCGTCCCGCTGCTGTTCGCGACGGATGGCCGCCTTGATCTCGTCGCGAGCGTCGATGATGGGTTGGAGGACGTCGACGAGATAACCACGTTCGTCGCAGATCGAGTACCCGAGACCGGGGACATCCTCGCGGTCGCTGTGGCAGTCACATCTGATGACGTCGGGTGAGACGTTCCGGGTACAGATGATGTTCGGATACAGACTCGAGAAGTCGAGTTCGTGGACATCCTCATGGACCCCAACCTCGGGCGCGAAGATGAAGCCGCCACGATCGGCGTCATGGAGCGTCCCCATTGGCTTGTAGAACTCGTGCCGCCAGGAGTTCCACGGGACAAGCACGTCGCGATCGTGGGCTTCACCGATTTGAATCGCGGTCAACACGTTGCCGATCGATGCCCATGCCAGCTCTTGGACGGGTTTCTTCGAGCGCGAGACGAGATCGAGAACGCCGTCGAGATTCGTCTCCCCGTAGAAGAACGTGTTACTCTCGTCGATGATTACCCGGCCGGGCACGTTGTACCGCGCCGGAGAGTGGCCAACACGACCGTAACTCGCATACGTCGACCGGCTCGCGAGCTGCTGGTAGTCGACGTCGGGCCACCGGCTCAACGTAAACTCGTCGACGCCGGCGGCCGCAGCCATCTCGTACAACGTCGGGATGATCTCGCTTGTCGAGCAGACCAGGATATCCGGGTTCTGATCTTCGAGTGCTGCTTGGACTGCTGTCAGGATCTCCGTTGGCGAGCCGGTGACGGTGTCGCCAGCGATGGACAGCTCGGTGTAGGTGTCAGTTCCCGTTTCGGTCACTGGGACGCTGAGTCGGAGTGTCGACAGCTCGCTCGCCGGTGTCGGATCGACGTCTTCCTCAAGGCAGTACCGAAACTCTCGCGAGAAGTCGACGTTGAAACAGGCGAGATCTCCAACCGGATACGCGTCCACCTGCCGTGCCTGCTGTGCGAGCGGGCTGACGCGGTCGATGTGGGTGACGTCGACGGCGAGGACTGGTTCCTCGTTGCGACGGAATCCAGGATGCTGCGTCACTATCTCGGTTCCAGCGATGTGGGGATGGTGGTCGTAGAGCGACCGAAGTGCTGTGAAATCGATGTCGGCATCCGGATCGCGAGCACCGACGTAGAACCGTGGAGTATAGTCGTCGCGTTCGGTCGCAACGGCACCGTCGGCGGTGGCGTCCCACTCGAGGACGCGCCCGTCGTCTAGGAAGTCGATAGTGAACGGCATTTGCGTAAGTCACCTACTGCCTCTACACCGAAATCTCGCATAATCGCCGGCGTGTCTATTCCGGATTTCGGGAAACGAGGATCGTCTCGATAGAAGTAGCGTGTTCTCGTGGATTCACTCCTCTATTTCACTTTCCGGAATCATTTCCGAGTTTGTATCCGGATCTCCGTATCTGTGTTAACCAACAAACTGCCTGTACTACTGATATTCGTTGGTTAAATAGACCTATTTGAATTCTCGTTCGCTGGGGGTTTCAACACGCTCTGACAACCAAAACGGAGCCTCTCGCTAGGCAACTTGGCGGATGTGAGCTTTGACAGCTTGATAGAGGCCATCAAAATCATCGAACTCGTCTACTGTAACGTGCCAACGCTCCGAAATCGCATCGATCATCGAACTTTCGACGTTCTGTTCGCCAAGAAACAGCACTTCTTCACGGAGTTCCTGTGACGAGAGATGTTCACAGACAGATCCGATCTCGATACCGACACCGAGGTTGTCACCCATCGCCGGAGCAATAAAGACAGTTGCAACGGATGCCTTGGTGAATTCGATACTCTGGGTGGCAGCGTCCATTTCGTAGAGCGGAATTTCAGGATCTGTCGCGAGGAAGGCATTGACGCCTCGCTCTCTTCGGAGTCGTCGGCGGAGTTCGATGAGGAGCCAGAGTGCCTCATCCGCGTCAAAGTCAGTTTCTGTAGCTTGGAGGTTTTGGACTGCTTCATCAAGTGTCGTTCGCGTCGTGGCTACGCCTCGATCGGCAGAGAGTGACTCGTAGGGTGGATAGGACTTGTAGGGCCCCATCAAATAGACGAGGAGTCTGGGTTTGGAGATCTCTGTCTCGCTGATGTAGGGGCTTGTTTCGAGTGCCTCGATCAACCGCTCTTCCATTATTTGTTACTCAACTCGGTGGACCAAATAGCTGGATGGTCTCACCGCAACCATAGTAAAAAATCTTAAGATGGTTGGGAACCAACTGAATTATATGACGAACTCACCCGACCGAACGTCAATGCCTGACGGTGGGTCGCTCCGACGGCGTGACGACTCTAATGAGGGTGATAACGGGTTTGATCTTGACGTTGAACTCCCTGAAGACAGCCTGTTCGATCTTGAAGATTACTTGGAGATGTACGAAGTGGCGTCGAAGCCCAAGCAATATCTGATCCTTGAGGCGCTTGCGGAGAATAATCAACTTAGTACCAGCGAACTGTCAATGGTACTTGGTGAGGAAGATAATGCGCTCCACTATCCTCTTCGGACGCTCAAGGATGTCGCACTCATCAAGAACCGACGCGATCCGAATACGGGGACTGAAGAGACCTATTCGTACTACGAACTGACGGAGCTCGGACGGATAGTGTTGACCGAGGGGATCCGCGAGGGTGTCCGAATACTGGCTCGACAAGAAGCTGCTCTCGAAGACAAATACAGCAACTGATCGTGACCGAGGCCCTCGACAGTTTCTCCGATCTATCCTTCATTACTCACTGGTTCGAGCGATTTCATCGAAAAATCTGATTTCGAGCAGTAGCGTTCTGCGAGTTCCATCAGCACTCGGGTTCGTCGGATATCGGCGACATTGTGAGTGATGAGTGGCTCATACGCACCCCCTTCCCACACTGTCACGGCTTCACCGCTGTCGGCGAATGGATCAAGATCATTCAATCCCGCCCCGACCAGCTCGCCGTAGACGCCGCTCAGCGAATCCTCGCTGGTATTGAACCGCTTCTCGAAGACGTCCATCACGTCGACGTACGGGAGCGTCCCAAAGGGCCACTCGAGGCCGTGCGTACAGAATCGAGTTCGGAGAAATGGCAAGTCGAATCCACCGTTCCACCGCTCGCCGTTGTACGCGACGAGCTTTGCGTCACGCTGGGTGAGCGTTGACGTGACGAACGTCGCCAACTCATTGAGGAGTTCCTGCTCGCTATCGTGTAGTGTGAGCTGGACCGGTGTCTGGAGGGTATCATTCACCCGATCAGCCAAGCCTGCGGTCGGTGTCGACTCGCCTGTATTGAGAAACACCCGTGACGAGACAGCCGAATCGAACCCAACTACTGTGAGTTTATCATCGGCCCCAAACCCCGTTGTCTCGATATCGAAGGCAATTGTCGTCAATTCGGTCATTCTGGCTCTCCAGTGAAATCTTCTCCTGCCGGCTGCTGTCGATCAGTATCACCGTCCGCAATCTGCTGTTCAAGCTCCTCTAGACGCTTTTCGTGGTCATCCAGACGAGCCTCTTGTTCGAGATCGATGCTGAACAGCGCCGGGAGGAGCGGGTTCTGGTGGTTCAACAGCCCGCTCGCGTCGGCGTGCTCGCGGGCGTACTCGAACAGCCGATCGAAGCGCGGCTGGTCGCGACGCCGTAGTGCCCGGCGGAACTCCGTCCAGCGCTCTTCGATGGCCCGCAGAGCGTCCCGATATGTCGGGTTCGTACGCCCCATCGTTACCGACCCCCAGTTGCTGTCCACGCATCGAGTAGGGGATCTGTGGTGGCTGCGAGCGTCTCTCCCTTCGCTGTGACGCCCGTTCCGACACCCTTGGGTGTCGCCGATGCCGGCGTCGTCGGTTCGACGCCGACCTGCGTAGCGCGTGCCGCGAGCAGCTGCCGCCAGTAGGCGAAGGTTGTCTGGTAGTACGCGCCATCGTCGACGGGGTAGATGAGCGTCTCGAACTCCTCGCCACGGATTCGCGGTCCCATCCGTGTTTGCTCGCACTCGAGGTGGTGGGCAGCGACCGTCGCGACGGACTCGGTGAATTCGTCGATCGTACGCCGAGTAACGAGTACTGGGATGTCGTACCCGTCGGCGTACGTTGCCAACCGAGCGAGCGTTCGGGCCTGGAGGGTGTTGGCGTGCCTGTCCCCGTGAGTGTCGTTGGCGCGGTACTGGGCGTCGACAGCCGGCGCGACGATGAGCGAGGGAGTGTATGGTGATTCACCGTCGCCATCCGCTGGCTGCCCATCTTGTGCGTGGTTGTTTGCCGTTGACTCCTGGATGGACTGATTCACCGCCGCCGGGAGGTCGCAGACAGCGCCGTAGTGCTGGTAGGCGGTGAACCCGCGGGCGACGTGGATTCGATCGAGCAATCTGCGGCTCGGAGCGATCTGGGCCAGTGTCGTTGTCGTTGCGTGGCCGTTCGCGTCAATCCAGAAAGCTGGTCCGTCGTGGAGGAGGAGGTGATCAAGGACGAGTGACTGTAGGATTGGAACGCCACGGCTCCCCTCCACGTCGAGCAGCGTGATGCCGTTGTCAAGTTTCGGTAATAGCATCTCATCCGTAGCTGGATCAGCTTGATCGGCGAGGGACCGATTGTGGTCAGCCCCTCGTGTCGGCTGGTCCACCACCAATCGGTTCGCCGGTGAGTGTTCTCCCATAGTCAACTAGTTGTCCACAGCCCCGATAAGCCGCGGCGTGGCGCTTCCGCGTTTCAGGAAAGACACGAAGCACATGGTGACCTCTACGACTGGCTGGATTTCTGTGACTGTCCGACTGCTTCCGAGAACGCTTCCAGAATCTCACCCGACTCGCAGTGGCTATTTAACCAACAGGTGACGTTGTACGTAGTCTGTTGGTTAAAAACTCACCATCGTTCTTCGCTGCCCGGACGGGACCGACATGAGATTGTCAATCGTGTTTGCTGATAAACTCGGACTGTCGCTCGCGAAGACTCATTCTGTCGCACTGTGGTGCGACGCGTCGATGTCCCTATCGTACTCGTCGGCGATGATCTCTAAGGCAGGCTCGTAGGCTGGACGATTCTCTATCATCTGGTCGACAGCGGTATCCAACGGGATCACAGGGTTGCCGTCGACCCACTCGGTATCGATATCGTTGGTCTTCGGGAACAACACGTAGTGGACGTTCCCGTTGATGTCGCTGGCATCCGAGCGTTCGTTGATCGTCGTGTCGATGCCAAACTGCTGGAAGAACGCAATCCACCGGTCGACATCCCGGTCGTGAACTTCAATGAACACCGGATAATCGTCGTGACTCCGTGCGATCTGGTAGCCGCCATGCGTCCAAACGTACGCCGCGTCAATTTCCGTGTATGCGAACTCCATCCCCGCGAAGTGTGGGATGATGTAGGCATCCTCTTGGGAAATGGGGTCGTGGCTGTACAACGCAGCCACCATCTCAGCGTACTGCTGGCGTATCTCGTGATCGACGATCTGGAGTCCATTATCGGTATTCACGATAATCTCTGCGTTTTCTAACCGCTCAATCCAGTCGTATACCCATGAGTACGAGATGTCGATCTTGCTCGCGATGCGGTTAATCGAATCCCCACGTTGAATCGCTAAGACAATCTTCGCAGCTGTGGGGTCCATCAACTCGATCATTGTCTGAATCGCCTCTTGACCACGGTAGTAGTCTCGCTTCTAATTATCTCTAAGAAGATACTAAGATATAGAAACTCTGCTTAGATCGGCTACTACATCGGCGACGCAGCCGCCGCATCGACGAGCGAGTACTCCCGATCCCGACTCGTGCCCTCAGCCTCGAGGAGGTTGTACTGTGCCATCTTCGAGAGGTACGTGCGGACGGTCCGTTTGGTCCGTGGGTCGTCGACGTCCTCAGTATACCGCTCGTGGATCTCGCTCGGTCCGAGTGGACCGTGGTCGCGAACGACATCGTAGACGACTCGTTGGTGTGGGGTGAGAGAATCGAGGCTCTTCTGCTTAATCTGGGCCCGAGCGTCTTCGGCCGCATCGACGAGGATGTCGTCGGTGATACGGTCACAGTTCTCCCGATCAGCCGTGCTGGCTGCGCTTCGAAGCATCCCGATGGCGAGACGGGCATCGCCGGCGGCGGCATCTGCGATTTGGTAGAGCTGGTCATCGCTGATGACGTCCTTTTCAAGTCCCCACTTCGTGCGAGCACTCAAAATATCGTACAGTTGCTCGTCGTGATACTTGTCCATTCGAACGTGTTCACTGGAGCGGAGGCGGCTCACAAGGCGATCGTCGACGCGGCTGAACAGCTCCTCTTCTTTGTTCGCGATACAAATGATGGCGAACTGTGGCAGGCTGTGGAGGTCGTAGATGACGCTCGGGTCTTCGAGTTGATCGACCTCATCGAGAATGACGACGGTTCGGGGTCCGTCGTACTGCTGGAGCCGATCGATGAGCTCGTCGTGCGGTGTCGACTGGCGGTGAATATCGATGGTCGCGCCGATATCATCCAGAATCTGGTAGAGCGTTCGAAAGCGGCTGTAGTTCCGCCAGCAATTAACGTAGGTGGCCTCGACGTCGAGGACTTCCTCGCGGAGCCGTTCGGTAACGAACTTCGAAACACAGGTTTTGCCGACACCGCTCGGACCGGTGACGATGGCTGTGTCAGCCGGTTCGCCGTTCGTGATCGGCTCAAGAACGCTCGAGAGGTGGTTCACCTCGGTGTCGCGATGCTCGACTTCCCGAGGAACGAATCCGGCGCGAAGGACACGAGCATCACGGATCATCTGTCGGTGGGTAGCTGTTGTCCGGGGAAGTCATAAAGGTGTGACTGGGTCGGTTCCGGAAAGGCCCTGAGCGCCGTTGGATCGCTCCTGCTATCGCGTTGCTGTCTCCCGATTCTAATTGTGGAAGCACACGGTTTCCGGAAACGTCTGAAAACTCACTCGGCGCTCTCGATATCGGCGTCTTCACCGTCGATCTCGATGATATCACCGTCACCGACGTCCAGCGCGTCACGGAGCTTCTCAAGATGGTTGTCTGCCTCCTCACGAAGTTCCTTTGCCGTGGTGAGACCAACCTCTCCATCTTCGAGCGTCTCAGCGATCTCTTCAAGTCGACCGATTGTCTCGGCAATGTCGATCTCGGCGTCAGTCATAGCCGATACTCTCTCGGAACGAACTTGAATATCCTGCTCTCGTCACAGGAATCCGCCTGCCCACAGTGCGACACCAAGCAGCAGCAGTCCAACGAGAACAAGAATAACTATCCGGAGCTGTCGGGCTTCCTGTTTTGCCTCTTGAACGTCTGTATCCGTCTCGATGTCTCGATACGCTTCTTCGATCCGACGCTCGAGCGCTTCGGTCTCCTGATCGACGTATGTCTCATACGCCCGATCAATACGAGTCTCAAGCCCGCTAATGCGTCCCTGAGCTGCCCGTACCGTAACAGCCTCTGTCTCTGCGGTGTGTTCGATCTCCTGGAGTGCCGTCTCGATCCTGTCGTCGACCTCATCAAGGCGTGATGCTGTTAGTGTCGCGTAGGTGGTGTCGATCCGCTGTTCGAGATCGGCTGCTCGCTGGAGACGTGCCTGCCGGGTTTCTGCCTCACGTTCGAGCCCGATGACTGCGTTTTCGATCCGCCGACTGAGCGCGTCAAGCTGCTCGCTGACGACGGTTTCGTACCCGGTCTGGAGCCGACGTTCGATAGTGTCGACCCGCTCTCGGATGGTACTCATCTCAGGCGTCGCCACGATCCCCGCGTCTGTCGGCGTCATCGCCGCTTGGTCTGCGACATCTTCGGCGAGGGTCTCATCGTCTTCGTGACCTACAGCGACGACTGTCGGGGTCGCACAATCGGCGATCGCTCGGACGACGGGTTCCTCGTTAAAACACCATAGCGTGTCGTCTGCGCCGCCACCACGCGTGACGACGATCGTGTCGATATCCGGGTCCCGGTCTGCCTGCTGAACCGCTCCAACGATCGATGCGGCGGCGTTTTTGCCCTGCACTGTCGCTCCAAAGAAGGTGAGTGTCACTCCCGGTGCGCGTCCCCAGGCGGACTCACGGAAGTCCTCTCGGGCAGACCCAGTCAATGAGGTGATGATCCCGATATTTGAAGGGAACGGCGGCAATGGCTGTTTTCGGTCAGCATCGAAGAGGCCCTCCTCCTCGAGTTCGGCACGTAATGCCTCCAATTCCTGTGATCGATCGGAGTCGCCAACTGGCCAGTAGTTTTTGACGTTGAGTTGTGTCCGGCCGCCGTCTGCGTAGAAATCGACGTTTGCCCGAACGATTACTTCCTCGCCTTCGGTGATGCTCTCGTCGATGCGGTCGCGATAGGACGACCACACGATACACTGGATTGTTTCTTCGCCGTCGACGTCTCGGAGTGTGAAGAACGTCCCGTAACCCTTCGCTGCCGCGTCCGATACTTCGCCAACGACGTAGGTGGGAAAGCGATCGGCGGCCGCCTCAAGGGTGGCAGCGATCTCGTCGTTGAGCCGAGAGACGGACCATGCCGACTTGTTCGAGTCCGTAGGTTCCGATCCGGAATCGTCGTCGACGGCCATTCAACTCAGCATTTGAGATACGGCGGCTTAGTTCATGGTGACACTCTGTAATCTCCTCGCGAGTGTATCGAGTTCATCTGTCTCATCAATTGCCGACAACCATCGGTCTGGGAGCTGAGACGCGCCAAATCGCGCGCCGGCGACGGCACCAGCAATTGCGCCGATCGTATCCGTGTCTCCGCCACGGTTCACTGCCGTCACGATCGCCTCTTCGGCACTCTCTGCGTGGAGCCCATCGTGGAGCGCTGTTTGAAGTGAGTGTATCACGTATCCAGATGTCTCCAGAGTGTCGGGTGTTTCGCCACGGGCGAGTGGGCTGAGCGCGGTGGTGAGTTCGTCCGGTGCACTTGCGTCAACGTAATCGAGGGCATCCCGCAACGGTGTTGATGCGTCCTCGAGCAGCCCAGCAAGGGTGAGGTTCAGCACGACACAGCCGTCAGTACACCGTGGATCGACGTGTGTGATCTGTGACGATTGTTGGCTCACCTCGGCGAGTCGCTCCCGGTCGGTTGCGTAAGGTATCGCGAGCGGTGGACACCGCATCACACTCCCGTTGCCCGCGTTTTGACCCTCAGGGCTGGCCTCCCAGACATGCTGGCCAGCTTCGCTCCAGTCGTCGCCGTGTTTGAGTCGACTCAACGACTTCATCGTCATCCGGCCAATATCGAACGGGCCACTGTCGTACCAGTCGACGAACCGGGCTGCGATGTCTGCTGGATCGAACGCCTGCTGATCGACAAGGCTGCGGGCGATACACAGCGCCTGTTCGGTATCATCCGTAATCGTCCCAGCGGGTTGGTTCCACGTTCCGTGGCCAACCATCTCGTCGAGTTGTCCGTGTTCGGCCGCAATCGAGGATGCTGACGAGAATTCAACTGGCCGACCGAGCGCATCCCCACAGGCTAGCCCGAGGAGGATCCCACGAGCTCGATCTGAATTCATACGAAGATCAACTACGGCTTTTGTGGAAAAGTATGGGTAGTGGGGCGGGCTCTATGGGCGTCATCTTCTGCGATGCGTTCAAATGCGATCGTTGTACCACGCAAGCGTCTCACCAAACTGTAACCCATCCGTCGGCACTGTGAATTCTACACTCGTCTCGAAAAGCAACGGTGTGAGTTCCTCATGGTAATCTCGTCCAGCGTGGAAGACGAGCTGATTTCCGTCAGCAAGCAAGCCTTCTGCGCGTAGTTGCTTGAACACGATTTCGGCCCACTCCCGTTTCGTATCTACGGACGCACCGCTTAGCGTCTCATCATACGGCTTGATCGGGTCTCCGTCCGGATCAAGCAAATGGTGTTTCGCAGAGAGAATATACCACACCTCGTGATTCGCTTCAACGTACTGCCGCGCCTTCCTGAAAAACGCCGACTCAAGATACAGATCCTTCGGTTTCGCTGCCTCCTCGCGCTTACTCTTCGTACAGCTGACGAGTCCGACTTCCATACTGGGTCGTTGTGTTGTCGATCCTATAACCGGCTTTGATACCGTGTCTGCGAGCACGCTGTGAGTGGGGTGTCTCCATCCCCCAATTATATCATCTGCCCGATAGTGGACAGGATAATGGCAGTCTCGCTGGCGGAACCGACAGTGCTTGCTGCCGCGAAAGACGCACTATACCCTCATATCGACACGAGCTCTGGCCAGTACGCAATCACAGAAACGCAGTTCACGCAATCCACGTGGGGCGGGTAGACAATACCCGACTCGATCCGCGATCGACTTGCACCGTACAACACGATCCGGCTCGCTGCTGGCGAACCCGATCTACTCGGCGTCGGCATGCCAGCAACCGAGGTGCTGAATGGTGACGCAGCCACGACACCAGTCACGGTGATCGAGGCGAAAGGCCACAACACCGACCCGGCGGCAGCCGACATTCAACGGGGCATTACCCAGGCACACGCGCACCTTCCCGAAGTCAACCTCGGATACGTTGCCGCACCAGCCCCCAGTATCACCGACACAGCGCGCGCACAAGCACGGACCCTCAACGTCGGTGTCATTGGCGTCGATAGCACCGACACGGCACACGTGGTTGAGCCTGCTCGCGTCACTGGGGCTGGAGAGTTCTCGACGACGATCGACGCGGTGCGACTCCAAGCGACAACGCATCGGCTCACCGACGGCAGCTTCCCAGTCAATCACCCGAAGAACTACCTCGGGTATGCGCTCGCACTTGCTGCTGATGGTGACACTGACGCCGTGTACGCCGACAACGTCATCAACGCTATCTCGGGTGGCCGGCGTGGCGCGATTCTGTTGGGTCTCGTCGACGACCAGCCAACCGGTGATTCGCTCACACACCTCGGCGCAGAAGTCATTCGCTTCGCCCGCCAGCAGCACGGCAGTGTCACAGCTGCGCTCGCAGAGTTCGATACGTGGACCGGCAAATCAACGCGATTCACCGAACTCGCTCCGCGGTGGGCACAGCTCGCACGCTCTGTCGCCGTCCAATACGAGCCCACGCGACTCATCATCACTGCGCTTGAGCGCCTCCATGACAGTGGTATCCGTGATGCGTCGCTCGCCGACGTCGCCCTTGAAGCCACACGCATCAACCAGCCGCTGGCTGTCGAGGTGTTCTTTACCCAGAATCGTCGGGAAGACGTTCTGACCGCTGACGGTGATATTAACGAATCTATGTTGACAGACCCGACTGTGTACAAGTCAGGTATCCACTTCCAGTTCAAGTACCAGCTCTACCACCTCGGAATTCTCACCACTGGGGGGACTGACGACAAAGACGACGTGTTGAGTGACACGTGGCGACTAGCGCAAGCAATCGGCCTACTGTGATCGTAGCTATTCTCTAGGTAGGAGAGCTTGATGCTGAATTATACGGCATTCCGAGAACGTCCTTGATTAGTAAGCTGTCCACCAATATCTTAGTGTCACCACTCTACGCCGTCACATCAGCAAAGCTCAGTTCATCGTGAGCGTATGAGTACTGCTTCAAATCCTCGCAAGCTGTCGGAAGATCAGTTGGTGGGATGTACTCTGAATCCCCGATTGGATGCGCCATTTAACCTAATAAGCGACTGAGAAATCCTTTCCCGCCGTCTATCTCGTCGTCGCCACCTAACTCAGCGAGTTCAATCCACTCTTCGAAGCCGTCTGGGTTCTTGATGATAATACTCCGCCCGCTCTTTTCCGGCCGCATCTTCGTCGGGAGGGTCTTCCGATAACTGTAGAGTTCGTGTGGCTCAAGATCGAATTCGGCAATAAGTCGATTTTCACGCCGATCGAACGTTACGTCACCGCGTTCGTAGGCTTGTTTCCACTTACGCTTGCCAATGTTGTACTTCCGGTTCGCCGGCTCTTTCGGGAAGAATGACGGGACATTACGGTCAGCATGGTCGTAAAACTCGAGAAACACTTGCCGAACGTCATCGACAGTCCCACCGGCATCGAGGTATCGCTCCTCTCCCAAGATACGCCGTGACACATACGAGAAGATCGGGTTGCGAGCGTCGAGGATCGTATTGAGGTCTTCCTGCGCTTTGTAGAAGCCCTCATCCTCGGGATTAGACGGGAACGCGACGTCGAAGTGAAGCATTTTCGCCCGGTTTCGGAACCAATCATTCGGCCGGGAGTCGTTGCTCGTGAAGATGAGCGTTGGGTACGCAATCTCATTTGAGGGGTGCCATGAGTCCTGCCAGAAGTTCCGAAGTGTATCGACCCGCTCAATCTTCTGTTTGGAGATGTCCGAGACGACGTACGGGAACACCGTGTCGATATTTCGCAGCGACCGGATCTGGTTCTTTCCGACATCGTCTGCGTCGGCGCCACCGCGAACAAGATCATCGGAGATGAGCCGTAGCACGAACTCGGTGAACTTGTCTTTTCCTGCGTCGGACTCACCGAAGATGTAGAGATACTGGAGCGCGTTATCCAGGGTAACACTTTCGTAGAACTGCTCTGCGTACAGATTCACGAACGGGGCCCAGAGCCCGTAGAGTACACCTTCATACAGGTGCGCTTTCACCGCCTTCGGGTTGTTCGTTTCGCCCCAGCGGTCGATCGTCTTGATGTAATTCTCGATATTCTCGAGGGCTGCGTCAAGGAGATCTGGGTCGGGTTCGTGGTCAGCGGTCAGGATACGATGGTGTTCACCGTGCTGAAGGTGGACGCGCTGGCTCTCTTCGTCGATCCACATCTTCGGCACGTCGTACCGCGTTTGAAGATAGTTGGTGTACCCCTCAACCGATGTTGTGATGGCGTCAGCACCTACGTCCGCTCCGCGCCGTTTGAGATCGGCTTCCATCTGGTCGAGGTAGCCGTCGTTTTCGTACCCTTGCGTTGAGAGGGTGATTGAGTATTCAGGCGTTTTTGCTGCGGTGATTCCTTCTGATGGCTCTGTCTCTGGCTGTTCGCCGCTGGTGTTGGTGTCGTCTTCAGGTTCGATCTCTTCGGGGTCGATGCTAACGACCTCATCTGCTTTATCGGGGTCATCGGTTATGCTCACGACTTGGTCTACCTCATCACCTAACGCTTCGAGTTCCTGACCGACATTCGAGTGAATTTCCCCCTGCTCAGAGAGTTGCGTGTTCCGGTTGTCTATCCACAATTCAATTCGGCGTTCAACCTCCTCTTCGTCCTCAAGTTCTTCTAGGTCTGCCGCAAGATCCTCCATGAAGATGGTGTCAGCATACTCCTCGCGGTGGTGGTCAATCCATTGGATGAACTGTTGATCGAGTTGGCTCCCGACCTCCGTGTTGAATACGACGATGCTGTTGGTCTGGTTTTTCCAGCTGTTGTAGGACAGATTCGCGCTCCCAGCGATGAGCGTCACTGTCTCGTCACCCTCGACGATCCGATACAGCTTGGAGTGGACGATCTTCCGGTTTTTGAGTCGGACCGTCAGTCGATCTTCCTCGTAATAACGTTCAAGCCGGCGAGCTACTGTGGCATCGTCAACTGCGGACTGGTACTCATCTTTGTCCCCGACGAGGACGTCCATGGTCTCCAGCGTGGAGCCCTCCTTGTCAAAGAGTTCTAAGAGTAGTTCCGGAGATTCACAGTAGGTGACTGCGTCGATATGGACCGCGTCGTCGAAGAAGTTGGTAAAGGACTGCCAACTCTTGACGGTTTGCCACTCCATCTGCGCGGAGTTGCCGAATCCCCCGAGGTTGATTGTTGTGTCCCAATCCATTTGTTGGTAGGTTGGGAGGATCGGTAATAAGAATTAGCGGAAAATTTGACTGGCCGCGATGTCGGGGCTGACGATAAAAAAATAGTATGGCTGAACGAAGGGAGGGGATTACGGCTCACTAACGCGAGTGTAGCGAGACCACGCCGGCGAACTTCGAGCACATCACCGGTAGGGTATGAGCGGTCGAACTAGTGTGCGGGTAGGGTCACCGGGGACTAGCGGGATAAGAATCCGAACCAAACGGGGCACTAGCTATCGGACCGCTGCCGTGGGTGGACGTCGCCGAGGTCATATTTCACGCCAAAATGTAGGATTAGTTTTGACCCGCGGGTCACTTCGGTCGTGTTCTCGTGTGAGCCTATCCTACTTATACCAGTACAGGTTTACACAGTTTTCTGAGAACCAGTACCTTCTCAATGCGTTACGGGGGTTAGTTCGTAGATGTATCTGTAATCAATTCGAATACACGCTGATAATCTGACAATGTCACATCTCGATGATTAAGTCGGGCGATTGTATATGCCACATTCAGTAAGGCAAGACCTGTACGGACATTATCGATAGAACCGATTTGTTCGCTCTTATATCTCTTAATTTCTCCCTTTTTGTTTCAGAATTATAGGTTCGAAATTTTAGGCCCATGAAATGAACTTCCTCAATTCATCCGTCTCTTCTGGATCTTTTCCCTGGCGAAACCGGTCGTACTGAAAATCAATTGTGGTATCTCTCTCACCCTCGGTGAGCCGGTCAAACTTGATGACAAACTCAAAAGGATAGATGTCGGCGATACTTGGACGGACGCCTCGGAGTATACGCTCAGGTATAATCCTGCGCTTGGCGACTCGTTCGCGCTGGCGACAGCTGAACACGTCGACGCAACGCTCTTAGTTGGCGGTGACGACGATTATCACGATGTCTCTGATATTCCGATCGAACGGTTCCGCGTAGGCCCCCGTTCGAAGATCTAACTTATTATACTCCTTACCAATCCTACCGTGGTGAGTGTAATGATCTCGAAAAGAAACCAGCCGACCAAGTCAGCAGCTAAACACTCATACCAGTCATGTGAGACCAAGCTCGCGGGCGGCGTCTGCTGAAATAGTGATCCCCTGCTCCCCACGTGAGACAGAGCTAGAAACAGATTCGTCGATGAGTTCGTGTAAATCTGTGATATAGGATTTTGGACGCTCTTCTTGAATGCGTGTCGTCGCCTTCGTTTCGAAGTATGCGCCACGATGTGCCACATATATTTCGACAAACCTCCGCCGGAGCGGTTCAGAACTCTCCCAGACGACCGCCGGAACAGAGTCAAGAGCCGTCTTTACACCATGCGGAGCACCCATCGCGACGAGACACCGTCCAAGTACCGAGGCGTCTGTTGCCGGGTACACTTCAGTCGCGCGCTGGTCACTGTTCAGATTGCGACAGTGTGCGTCAACACCGACTGCTGTGAATGCCGCTTCAATCGCCTCACGATCAACCCGACGCCCGAGTGTAATTGCAGGCACATATGTTTCGTTGATACTCCCGCCCGCGAGGATGTGAGCGAGCACCTCGACGAGTGCGCCCGCCATTTTGGAGCTAGGATCAAGCCAGCCGTTGGCGCTTGCCGTGTCAATTCCATGGACTGAGTCAGGTTTTCCTCCATTGAGCCATGGCCGAACTCGCCCAGCTGGAAGTTCAAGCGCGGTCCCGACTGCGGTCCGGCCAGCCTTCGGGTGCTCAGCAGCATATGCTTGGACACGCTGGTAGTCTTCGACCTTCTCCCACGGATCGGCATACTCCCGGTCGGAGTAGGTTCGCGCTATTGAGCGTGCCGTCGGTTCCATACCTATGTATTAACATCCTGAGCGATACATCTTGTGAGACATTTTCACATTTGATATCCTGATCAGAGTGTTTATATCCGCACTTCACATACATTAGAGCATACCGACGGGCGAACTGAAGGTAACGGCAGGATGGAAGGTCATCCTACCACCTCGGGTCTACACGATGCAGGGCCTCACAAGGCACCTAGTATTCTCCACCCCGGTGTCGTTAACCTTCGTATCTGTTCCGTTGGCGATACAACGAAATCATGAACATCAAAACAGCATTCCAAGATAGTGAACGGGCCGTTAGTCCCGTTATAGGGGTTATACTCATGGTCGCTATAACTGTAATTTTAGCGGCTGTGATCGGCACGTTCGTGCTGGGACTCGGTGATAGTATTGGTAGTTCAGCTACTGCTGGCATTTCTGTTGAAGGTGAGGGAACCGATTCAGCAACAGTAACTCTCAGCAACCTCGGAACAGCCGAAGAGGTAATCCTTCGAAGCAACACCACCGATACTTCGTTTAGTGGATCTGGGGAAACTCTAACAGCGGTTGGAAATTCCACCACCATTACAACTACCAGCGATGCCACCATTAGTGTGGTCGCTGTTGACGAAGAAGAAGAAGAAACGCTTCTCCGCTCCTTCAAAGTCACTGCCCCATAATCCGTTCAACGGATCAAATCGGCTACTTTTATTTTGATATAATACGTCGAACGGCACTGTCTAGTTTAGCACCTTCTCAGCTGGCGTTCGATCGTTGAGTGATTGATGCGGTCGTTGATAGTTATAGTAGTGTACGAACCGTTCAAGCCATTCGCGGACGCTTGCCCGACTGCCCACCCACGAGTGATGAAAACGGTCAATTCGCATTTTGAGGGTATGAAACCACTTTTCGATCAGGTTTCAGTCAGTGTAGTCAACCTGACCGTTCAAGTCTAATCGAGAGAAGGCAGTCCGGTAACCGAACTGATCGACGAGAAACGTGGCGTCACAGAGATCGTGTTTCTCACGGAGACCAGCAAGGAACGCAACTGCCGGATCGGTACCATGTCGTCCAAACAGTTGGACATCGAGGATCAATTTTTCTTCAAGATCTATTGCGGCAGATAACCAAGACAGCTCACCATTGATTTTGATAGCAGTTTCGTCAACACCGACCCGCCGACGGCGAAGCCGTCAAGGGTCGGTGCTGCTATCAGCAACTCGATGTACCCATTGAAAAATAGCCTGATGAGAGCGTTCAACGCCGAAGAGACGAAGAATCTCTTGTATTTCTCTGAGAGAACAACCGGTCGCGTGGAGCCGGACGGTGAACCCCTGACGGGCGTCGCCGTCCGCTCACTCTCCCAACATTCAACATTCGCCGTCTCAAGCGTCTCAGTGAGCAGTTCTTGTTTGAGCATAGGCACCAAAACCAACGAACTGCTCACTTCTCAAACTGGCTTAACTTGGCAGTCCAAAACGGTAGTATATTCATTATATGACAGGCTGGCCAGTGTAAGACTTAACGAATACACCGATCAGACAACCTCAGAATAGTCCACAATGCTCACCATATGAGCTCAACAATAGGAACTACGCTCATGAAAAACATGTCATAAATCAGAGAACAATATGAACCACCTCTTTGAGAGCTTTTTGACTGGGTTACAGAAGATCCGCTGACCAGAGTTGGAAGACTTTGATATATGGTGTGAGCTTGTCTTTTGAGACGCCCCGACGCGGTAAGAAAGGAGCTGTACAGTCAATTCTCCAGCGGATTTTGCTGGAATTGTGTATCGCTAATTGGTCGCAATTATTGGATTAGCTCGTATGGGTACTAGTCATCGACTTCACCGTAGGCTGGCGTGCCAGAGATGGCCCCCCGTTCCACCTCGAGTTCTCCTTCTTCCCCTTCAGTATCTTCAATACGAGCCCCGTCGACAGAAACAATTCCATCTTCACTAGCAGAAGCCTCTATGCCATCACCACTGAGAGTCGCATCTTGGATGTCAATATTTCCATCGTCCTCATCCGTGGTTAGTGTCAGCTCATCGCCTGATCGTAGTATTGCTCCAGCAGCCATTATGTTTCCTCCTGTTGATTCGATCGTTAGATCATTATTTGTAGACTCAACAGTAATACCGCTTCGTATTGTTACGCTGTTTGCAACAATTCTTCTGTTCCCGTTTTCTATACTATCTCTCTCAATTATGAGATCTACTGACTCAGCGTCAAAATTTTTGAGATTTTGTGCCGAGTACGTCTCTTCTTCGGAATCATACACGCCGTTCCCATTCGCGTCGTTGAACGCGACATCGTCGGCCGGGAGTGGATCACCGGTGCTATCATCATCATCATTGTCACTATCGTCGTTGTCACCACTCCCGCCGCCACCGATGCGCGCAGCGTCGTTCTGAGTTGGCTCTTCAGGTGCTTCCTGTACGCCCACTGTATCCACAGTCAGGTTGCTGGTGGTTGTCTCAAGCGTCAGGTTGTAGACGCCATCGTCATTTGTGTCATCCGTAATACTGTACTCATTGTTTGGAATATCAGTCGTGCCCCAGTACTCGTCATCGCTCAACCGCGTCGGGACAGTGACAATGAGATCACCTTCTGGAATCTCACCAGTGACACTGTCAGCTGGGCGGAGTTCAAGAGTAACTTGGCTGGTCCCGCTTCGGCGAAACTCGTTCTGGAGTGCCGTAATCTGTACCTTACCGTTGTCGATGAGGGACTGATCTTCAATCACCGCGATTCCACCCCCGTCGTCACGAGCATCGAGGTAAAGCACGGATGCATCATACCACGTCGGCGATCGGTCAAGTTCGTTATATCCGGGTCGGTACTCGATGAACCGAGTCGGAATAGTCTCGATCACCGTCTCATTGGATTCGTACGCAATTGTGATCGGATACGATTCGCTGGTCCGTATTGTCCCGGACGGCGCTGGAGGATTTATTGTGAATATGCGGGTTGAATAGGTAGTGCCCAGCTGAACCGTCTGATACTGTGGCTGGTCGATGCTCCCGGCTTGTAGAATACCCGCTCTGAGCTCAACAAGATCGTTACGGACCTCTCCGGAGTGTTGGAACTCCGTCTCCGCATTCTGCTGTGGAACGACTTCTACCTGATACAGTGAGAGGGCAAGGATCAGAAATCCAAACAGAATAACGACCCCGATCACTGGCGCAACAGCACGATTGTCGTCTATCATTGACATGCTAACTGATTGGTCGCTCATTGTGGATTCACCTGTACACGCTGTGTATCTTCTGCTGACGGCCAAATGGCTAGTCGAATATCTGCAGGACTCGGAACGATATAGAGGAGCCAGTACGCAATCATGAGATGGTGAAGATAGTATGGGTCAGCGGTTTTAATCTGCTGCCAAATACCGGTTTGAATAGCGATGACAGCAGTTACGCTGCCGACAAATAGAGGGGCAAGTGCAATCATTCGAAGTGTGGCTTTTGCCGGCACTCTCTCAAAGTCGAGACGAAGTCGGAGCGGGACCCATGAGGTATGCTCAATTGAAATCGGGCAGGTAATCCGAGCGACTGCTAGGTGGGTGAGTTCGTGGAGTCCTATCACAAGAACCGGGAAGCAGATAGCGAGAAAGATTGCTTGAACTCCAGCCATACCAAGTCACTATTTGCTAAGCATTTAAATCTGGTATTCAAATTTGATGTCCATGATAATCGAATCTAGTACTACGTTTCGGGCTTGCGGCCCCTATCTCGACATGTGGTCCGGCCGTCCTAAAAATATGATTGCCGAGACGTGTACGCCGGCGTCAATAGATAGATCACGACGACCAACGCAGAGAGCCGAATGGGCTACAAGGATCCCAGAGTGGATGTTGTGCCGGTCTGATCACTTTCCCTCAGACGCTCTTGTGTAGCACATTGTTGATTTCAGAGAGTGGCTTTGACAGCGTGTTTGAGCGCTTCTCGTCCGGGTTTGCGGTAGAGTTCACGTCTGAGTTGGAACGCGCGGAAATACTGTGTGAGGCGATCTTTTGAGATGCCTCGATGCGGCGAGAGCCACCGTCGCGCCAGCGACGCGTGGCTCTCGCACGTGTTCACGTGGACTGCGTCATCCGCGTATTCACCGTCTCCGTGAACGACGTATTCGCGCTCGAATGCCTCAGCTTCCTCAAGCGGATCGTACGCGCAAAATCCGTCGGTATAGACGGTGAGAGGCTCCTGCTGGCGGTCAGCCAGCAGGAGCCGGATCGTCGATTCGTCTGCGGATTTCGCCGGCACGATGTATCGCTGCTCGGTGCCGCGATCCACGAGGACAAACACCGGCGGTTTGTCCTGTTCATACGTCCCGCGTCCGCGTCGAGAGAGGCTGCGAGAGCGCGACCAGCGGTCGCGCTCGCGGCCTTTCAGGCCGGCAGAGACGTAGAACTCGTCAATTTCGACCGGGCCACGGAGATCGAGTGACGGCGCGTCGAGCGCTTCGGTAGTACCTAGCATAACTTTTGAAGATAGTCGTCGAGATGATTGTCGATCCAAGAGGCCGCGAAACTAAGCTGAGCTGTGAGCTTCTCAAAGAGTTCGGTAAGGAGAGCGCGGTATTCTGCCGCGCT
>NZ_SGTX01000024.1:0-28367 GCF_005435025.1 Halorubrum sp. CGM4_25_10-8A
GGTGGCGGCGGTGGCGGCGGCATGGGCGGTGATGGCGACGGCTTCGACGACTTTGACGGCATGGACGAGTGGGACGACGAGTTCGACGACAGCGGCGGCGGCGGAGGCGGCGGTGGCGCGGCCACCGACGAGCTCGAAAACCGGCTCGACGAGCTCGAAAACGAGGTCGCGTCGCTCTCCTCGACCGTCTCAACGGTTCGCTCGGAGAACGAGGAGATCTCGAACGCTGTCGACGACATTCAGGAGGATGTCCGCAACCTCCTCGACATCTACGAGATGGTCACCCGCGGCATCAACCCCTTCGTCGACGACTCCGGCGGCTTCGACAGCGTCGCCGGCGGCGGCGAGGGCTCGTTCGGCATCTTCGACGATGAAGACGGCGGCGAGGAGGAGGATCTTGACGAGGACGTCGCGAACGCCGACGCGGACGGGTTCTTCGACGACGACCTCCTCGACGAGGAAGCGGGCGCGGAGGCGGACGAGTTCGATGACCTCGACGATGACGTCGACGACGGCGGGTTCGATGACCTCGACGATAACGTTGACGACGGCGGGTTCGACGACCTCGACGATGACGTCGACGACGGCGGGTTCGATGACCTCGACGATGACTTCGAGGAACTGGATGACGACAGCACGGACGACGCCGCGTCCGAGACCGAAACGGCGGACGAGGAAGACGATATGAATGACGACGGAAAGAGCTTCAGCGAACTGAAAGAGGAGTACGACTCCGGGGAGGCCGACTGGGCCGAAGAGGGCGACGACGCCGCGGACGAGGACCCGTTCGACGACGGGGACGACTCGTTCGACAACCCCGGCGACGAAACGGACTCGTTCGACGACGGGGCCGCGGACGACGGGTTCGGTGACGACCTCGGCGGAGACGACCTCGGGGCCGAGACCGGCGGCGACGACTTCGGCGAACCGGCGGACCCCGAACCGGCGCGAGGCGCCGAACCGGATCCCGCCCCCGGCCGTCGACCCGGCGGCGACCCCGCTGAGGCGTCCGGCGGCTTCGAGTACGTCGGTGAGGACGACCTCTCGGGGAGCGGCAACCGCGGCAAGCCATACCTCACCGAACTCCCGGGCGACTACGTCGGGGACCTCCTCGTGATGGAGTGGCTGGAGTTCCTCGTCTCCGAGAGCGATGTCACCGACGCGGTGCGCGCCATCAACTACTACGAGCGGATCGAGTGGATCGGCCCCGACGCCGCGGCGCGGCTCCGGGACTTCCTCTCCGGGTTCGGCACGATCGACCGCAACCTCGTCGACCGTCCGGGCACCGACCGGCTCGTCCGAGAACACCACACCCGCAGCCTCCGGTACGTGACCCAGCTCAACGGCACCAGCAGCCACACGGTCCTCCTCGACCGCTGGGACGACCTCGCCGGCGGCTCGATCGTTGGCGGCGGGCCGGTCCGAGGCCGCCGCGGCGGTCGCGCCGACCCGGCCCGCGGCGACCGCCGCGACCGCTCGGCCCCGAAGCGGAACGGGCACGAGCCGTCCGGTCGCCGAGAGGCCCCGGATGAGCGCGAGCGACGCACGAACGGCGCGGATCACGGTACGAACGGCGCGGACCGCGACGGCGGGGCGAACAGCGGCGACGCTCCCCGCGACGACCGGCGCGAGCGGAACGGTTCCACGCGACCGATGAACGACCCGAATCCCCGTTCTGACCGCGCCGATCCGGCCGACGGAGGGTGGGGAGATGGGCGTTAGCGTCTCCGCGTCTACGGCCATCATCGTCGCGGGGCTGTTCTTCGCGTTCACGACGTTCTACCCTGTGGCGTCCAACGGGATCGAGCGAGTCTCCGACGCGCAACACGGCGTCAACGAGCGCGCGCTCGAACGGCAGAACACCGACTTCTCCGTGACGAGCGCGACGTTCAACGCGACGACCGGCGAGCTCACTGTCAACGCCACCAACGAGGGCTCGATCGGACTCGTCGCCGACGACGCGACGCTCCTAGTCGGCAACGAGTACGTCGACGTCGGGGGTTCGAACGCTGCCACGACCGTCGACGGCGACGCCGACACCGCGCTCTGGCTGGGCGACGAGACGCTGTCGGTGACGGTCGGCGGCACCGTGGAGACCGACATCGTCGGCGGCGAGACCCGCGTGGTCCTCGTCGTCGAGTCCGGTGTCCGCGACGCCGCGACCGTGACGGAGGTGAGTGCGTAGATGGCCAGCGTCCCCGTCTCGCACCTCATCCTGTTCATCGCCAGCTTGGTGATCGCCGCTGGCGTCGTCGGCACGATCACGACGGGCGTCGACCGCGTGAGCGCCGCCGTCGACGACGCGGGGCTCGACGCGACCGAGCAGCTCCGGACCGACGTGACGATCATCTCCGACCCGAGCGCGGGGGTGTACAACGCGGCCGAGGGCAACGTGACGCTGCTGATAAAGAACACCGGCACCTATCGGCTCGCGCCCGACGGGTCGGACCTCGACGTCGTCTTTGACGGCGGGTACGTGCGGCCAAGCGAGCTCTCCGGCACGCTGGTCTCCGCCGACGGCGCGAACGCGTGGAGCCGCGGCGACGTGCTCCGGCTCACGATCAGCGTAAACGACATCGATGGCGTGAACGGCGGGCTCGTCGACGGCGACCACCGGGTGTTCATCACCGTCAATGGGGACGAGGAGCTATTCCAGTTCCGCGTGGGGGGTAACTGAGATGCCCCACGACAACCTTCTCTCGCTCGGCCTCGGCGAGCGCGACCGACTCAACAAGGAGCTCGGCGGTGGCATCCCCCGCGGGAGCATCGTCCTCATGGAGGGCGACTACGGGGCCGGGAAAAGCGCCATCTCTCAGCGGTTCGCCTACGGGCTCGTCGAGGAGGGCGCTTCGGTGACGATGATGTCGACGGAGCTCACCGTCCGCGGGTTCATCGACCAGATGCACTCGCTGGAGTACGACATGGTGAAGCCGCTCCTCCAAGAGGAGCTGCTCTTCCTCCACGCCGACTTCGACTCCGGCGGCGCGTTCTCCGACGGCGACGGCGAGCGCAAGGAGCTGCTCAAGCGGCTGATGGAAGCGGAGGCGATGTGGAACTCCGACGTCGTCTTCCTCGACACGTTCGACGCCATCTTCCGCAACGACCCAACGTTCGAGGCGCTCGTTCGGAAGAACGAGGAGCGGCAGGCCGCCCTCGAGATCATCTCCTTCTTCCGTGAGATCATCTCGCAGGGAAAGGTGGTGGTGCTCACTGTCGACCCTTCAGCGGTCGACGACGAGGCGATCGGCCCGTTCCGCTCCATCGCCGACGTGTTCCTCGAACTGGAGATGATCGAGGTCGGCAACGACATCCGCCGGCAGATCAACGTGAAGCGGTTCGCGGGCATGGGCGAACAGGTCGGCGACACGATCGGGTTCTCGGTGCGTTCCGGAACCGGAATCGTCATTGAGAGCCGCAGCGTCGCCTAACACATGGCCCGCAGACGCACAGCCGGTCCGCGCGCGCGGACTGCGACCACCGCGACGACCGAGCGTGGGACATGACCGAACACGGCACCGCCAAACCGTCCGACGAGCTCCGGAAGGCCGCGATGCGGCGGCCGCACCTCCGGGAGCACCTCCGGGAGTTCAAACAGATCACCGGGGAGTTCCCGCAGTTCATCGAGGAGCCGAAAGACGAGTACGAGTCCAACCGGCCGAACGTCATCTATCCGGTCGGCGGCCCCATCTACAGCCACATCTACGGCGACCTTGGGCAGGACACGAAGTACTACGCCATCGAGCCGGAGCTCTCCGGCTCGCAGGCCGAGATCCTCAACGAGGTGAAAAACCGGCTCCTCACCGTGAGCGGTCAACACACCGCTCCGGACAACGAGGCCGAGTACGACGACCTCATCGAGGAGCTGTTAGAGGAGGTCACGCACATCGACGAGCAGAACGGCGGACTCCGCGGGAACCTCTCGAAGGTCCTCAACATGGGGAAACTCTCGGTCACGGAGGAGACCTACGAGAACATCCGATACCGGCTTAACCGCGACATCGTCGGGCTCGGCCCCCTCGAACCGATCATGCGCGACCCGGCCAACGAGGACATTCACGTCATCGGCCCCAAGGAGTGTCACGTCGACCACGGAACCTTCGGGATGCTGGAGACGACCGTCGACTTCGGTACCCCCGAGGAGTTCGACAACTGGCTGCGGAACATGGGCGAGCGGATGGGCGACCCCCTCTCCGACTCCGATCCGATCGTCGACTCCACGCTGCCCGACGGCTCGCGTATCAACATCATCTACTCCGACGACGTCTCGCTGAAGGGGTCCTCGCTCACGATCCGGCAGGGCGACGAGGTGCCCCTGTCGATCAATCAGATCACGAACTGGGGAACGCTCTCGCCGCAGTTGGCGGCGTACCTCTGGCTCTGCCTAGAGAACGAGCAGACGGTATTCGTGGTCGGGGAGACGGCGTCCGGGAAGACGACGACGCTGAACGCCATCCTCTCGTACATCCCGGACGACTCGAAGATATACACCGCGGAGGACACCGCGGAGGTCATCCCGCCGCACAGCACGTGGCAGCAGCTGTTGACCCGTGAGGGCGGCGCCGAGGGATCCACCGACGTGGATATGTTCGATCTGGTCGCCGCGGCGTTGCGGTCGCGCCCCGACTACATCATCGTGGGCGAGGTCCGGGGCGCCGAGGGGCGCATGGCGTTCCAGGCGGCCCAGACCGGCCACCCCGTGATGCTGACGTTCCACGCGTCCGACATCGTCTCGATGATCCAGCGGTTCACCTCTGAGCCGATCAACGTCCCGGAGACGTTCATGGACAACGCCGACGTGGCGCTGTTCCAGAACCGCGTGAAGCAGGGCGACCAAGTCCTGCGCCGCGTGACGAGCGTCCAGGAGATCGAGGGGTACTCCAAGGAGATGGAGGGGGTCGTCACCCGCGAGGTGTTCAGCTGGGACCCCGTCGAAGACGAGATCGTCTTCCAGGGGATGAACAACTCCTACGTGTTAGAAGACCAGATCGCGACGCTGCTCGGCTACGCCGACACCCGCGACATCTACGACGACCTGGAGTTCCGCGCGGAGCTCATCGAGCGGATGATTCAGGAGGGCATTCTGGGCTACCACGAGGTGAACGACGCGATCAACTCCTTCCAGCGCGACGGCGTCGAGGGGCTCCCCTTCGAGATGCACCGGAACACGATGTGACGATGCCCGGGGACACGTGACGATGCTCGGTGACGAACCGCCCGCGAGGGCGCCGGAGGGACGCTGACGATGGCGGTGAAACAGGTGGGCGACGGGCTCGCGACGGCCGCCCAACTGACCTCCGAGGTCATGGAGTCGTACGAGCAGCTCGACATCTCCAAGGGGAAGTACGTCGGGCTCGTGCTGTTCCCGGCCGTGCTCGTCTTCCTCGCGAGCGTCGTCGGCTTGGTCGCGCTGCCGCTCCCCTTCGCCGCCCGGGTCCCGATCCCGATGTTCGGCGGGCTCATCCTGTTCGCGGCGGTGATCTACCCGAAGATCTACCTCTCCAGTCTGGAGACGAAGATCGACAACCAACTACATCTCGTGATGACGCACATGACGGTGCTGTCGACGACGAACATCGACCGGATGGAGGTGTTCCGGACGCTGGCGAAAGAGGAGGAGTACGGCGTCGCCGCCGAGGAGATCGGCCGCGTCGTCCACCTCGTCGACACGTGGAACCAGAGCCTCGACGACGCGTGTCGGCGTCGGGCTCAGGAGGTCCCCTCCGACGCGATGGCCGACTTCTTCGACCGCCTCGGCTACACCATGGGCGCGGGGCAGTCGCTGGAGGAGTTCCTCGTCTCTGAGCAGGACGTCATGCTGGCACAGTACGAGACCCGCTACGAGTCTGCGCTCTCGAACTTGGAGGTGATGAAGGACCTGTACATGTCGATGATCCTCTCGATGACGTTCGCCCTCGTGTTCGCGGTCGTCCTCCCGATCCTCACCGGTAACGACCCGACCGCGACTGTCGCGGCCGTCATCGTGCTGTTCGTCTTCGTCCAGCTCGGCTTCTACGCGATGATTCGCGCCACGTCGCCGTACGACCCGATCTGGTACCACCCCGACGAGCGCTCCCCGGGCGACCTGAAGCTGTGGGGGTCGCTGATCGGCGGCGGCGCGCTCTCGTTCCTCCTCATCGGGATCACGGCCGCCGGGATGTTCGGGTACGGGCCCGGGCTTCCCGGTCTCCTCTTCTTCCTCGACGACGTGCGGCTGCCGCTGTACCTCGCGGTCCCCATCTCGCCGCTGATCATCACCGGGGTCGTCCTTCGGAGCGAGGAGCAGGCGATCACCGCCCGCGACGGCGAGTTCCCGTCGTTCGTGCGCGCGCTGGGCGCGACCGAGAGCGCGAAGCAGTCGACGACCACCGACGTGCTGACGACGCTGCGCGACAAGAACTTCGGGGAGCTCTCGGAGTCGATCGAGCGGCTCTACCGCCGGCTCAACATGCGAATCAGCACCGAGGGCGCGTGGCGGGCGTTCACGCGAGACACGCGCTCGTACCTCATCCAGAAGTTCTCCGAGATGTACCTCGTGGGCCGGCGGATGGGCGGGGACCCGAAGATGCTCGGCGAGCTGATTTCGAAGAACATGAACGCCGTCAACCAGCTGCGCGAGCAGCGCCGGCAGGCGGCGATGACGTTCATCGGACTGCTGTACGGGATCACCGCGGCCGCGACGTTCGCCTTCTTCATCGGGCTGGAGATCGTTGCGATTCTCGCGGACTTGACCGCCGACTTCGGGCTCGACCAGATGGACATCGGGCAGATCGTCTACCCCGGCGCCTACGACATCCCGCTCATCGAGTACCTCCTCCTCACCGTCGTGCTGTTCAACGCGGCGCTCTCCTCGCAGATGATCCGCCGGATCGACGGCGGGAACCCCGCGAACGGCTACATCCACTTCGTGCTCCTGACGTGGCTCGGCTCCGTGACCGCCATCGCGACGCGGACCCTCGTCAACGCGATCCTGTCGATCTGACCGGAAATCGGTCGCTGTCGCCCGGCCGAGTCACCCCTCGAACAGTGCCGGCTCGGTGACCGCCTCGTCGGCCGCGTCGCGCCACGACCGCGACGGCGTCCACCCGAACAGCTGCTCCGCCTTCGCGACCGCGTACGCGCCGCGGTCGTCGTCCTCCGCGAGCGCGCTCCCGTCGACCGCGCAGTCGTCGGAAACCTCGCCGTACGACTCGCGCAGGAGTTCGAGCAGGGGGCGACCGAGCGCGTTGTCGGCCGCGACGCAGTTGATCGCCTCGTGGGTGCCGAGCGCGACGGCCGAGTCGTCGCCGAGGAGGTCCGCGAGCGCGGCCGCGACGAGGTCGGCGACGTCGCGGACGTCGACGTACGACCAGAAGTTGCCCGCGCCCGCCTCGAGGTCGGCCACGTACTCGTCCGCGCGGCAGGCGTAGTCGCCGGGGTACTGGATCCACGAGGGGCGGACGGAGACCGCCGACACGCCGTGGCGGCGCGCGACCGCGCCCGCCGCGGCCTCCGCGGTCACCTTCGAGAGCCCGTACGGGTCCTCCGGGCGGAGCGGGTGCCCCTCGGTGACCGGCAACTCATCCGGGAACGGCGTCGGCTCGGCGAAGAAGAAGCCGTACGCGCCGTCGCTGGAGGCCTGAACGACCGGCGCGCCCGCTCGCCCGGCGGCGTCGAGGACGTGCTTCGCGGCGAGCGCGTTCGTCTCGAACACCCGCCCCTCGGGGTGGGTTCCGGCCACGGGGATCGCCGCCCAGTGGACGACGGCGTCCGGGTCGACGGCAGCGACGACGTCGAGCGCCTGCTCGCGCTCGGCGAGGTCGGCCGCGCGGAACGAGACGTTCGAGGCGAGGTTGACGCCGAGGCCCGGGTGGTCGTAGTCGACGACGACGACCTCGTAATCGCCCGCGAGCCGGTCGACGACCCAGCGCCCGGAGGCGCCGCGGCCGCCGGTGACGAGAACGGTGTCCATGCCTCGCCGTCGCGGTCGCGGGGCAAAAACGCAGCGTTGCGCCGAAAACCGCACCGCCGCGGGCGGGCGCCTCAGGGTCGCATCGTCCCCGGCTCCGGCAGGCTTTAACGCGCCGAGCGGTAATCTTGGGGTATGGACTGGAAGACAGACTGGGGGCTCCGTGGACGAATGGGGTTCACGATGTTCCTCCTCTTCGCCCTCTACGTCGTGTTCATCGGCGTCCTGATTGAGGTGTTCAACGTCGGGATCATCTTCACGCTCGCGATGTTCGGCGCGTTCTCGCTCGCGCAGTACTTCTTCAGTGACAAGCTCGCGCTCCGGAGCATGGGCGCCCGCGAGGTCGACCCGGACGAGTACCCGGACCTCCACCGCCGGATCGAGCGCCTGAGCCAGCAGGCCGACCTGCCGAAGCCAACCGTCGCGGTCGCGAACACCCGCGTCCCGAACGCGTTCGCGACCGGCCGGAACAAGAAGAACGCCACCGTCGCGGTGACGACCGGACTGTTGGAGAGCCTCGACGAGGACGAGCTCGACGGCGTGCTCGCCCACGAGCTCGCCCACGTCAAGAACCGCGACGTGATGGTGATGACCATCGCGTCGTTCCTCTCCACTATCGCCTTCTTCATCGTGCGGTGGGGGTGGCTGCTCGGCGGCGACAACCGGCAGGGAGCGCCCGTCATCGTGGCCATCGTCGCGTCGCTTCTGGTGTGGGTGATCTCGTTCCTGCTCATCCGCGCGCTCTCGCGGTACCGCGAGTACTCCGCCGACCGCGGTGCGGCGCTCATCACCGGGAAGCCCGGAGCGCTCGCCTCGGCGCTGATGACGATCGACGGGCGGATGGACCGGGTGCCCGAGGAGGACCTCCGCGAGGAGGCGGAGATGAACGCGTTCTTCATCATCCCGATCAAGGCCGGTTTCGTCGGCAAGATCGCCTCCACGCACCCCTCAACGGAGAACCGAATCGAGAAGCTCCGCGAGCTCGAAAAGGAAATGGAAACGGCCTGAGACGGGTTCGGATCGCGATTTTTGCTCGGTCGTGTATACGTCGTTGAGAGCGGATCAACGGCGAACGCTCTCGAAGTCCCGGCAGCTCACTTAGAAACCGCTGAGAGTGGGTCGACGACGAACACCCCCGAAGCCCCGCCCGACCGTGACCACATCCTCACGCCTCCCCAGCCTCGTCGCTAGCGCCCTCCGCTTCGCTCCGGGCCCAGCGACTCCCTCGCGCGTGCTCCTCACGGCCGCCGCTTCGCTCCGGCCGCTCGCAGGCACGCGCCACCGACTCGTTCACTTCTCGATGATCGCGGAAGGATCGCACCGCTGGTCGGTGTGAGCGGACTGAGGGGAGTAAGCCCCCTTCGGTTCGTCCCGACATTCGGCTGAGCGTCCGCGCCGCGGCCGGACTACCTTGTGGCGCGGACTTGCACCGGCGAGGATTCGCCGTTCCATCCGTTCCCGCCCGTCTCGGACGCGGCGGAGCCACGTACGACGTGGGAAACCCACTTACCCTCTCCGGGTTAACTCCCTTCCCTTTCGGGTCGGTTCGCGCGGATCATCGGTCGGGGCGGGGGGTGTCGTTGCTGTTCCAGAGCCAGCCGTCTCCGACTCCGGGCGTGTGCCCGGTCGCCTGTCCGGCCGGTGGGGGGACTTTCCTCATGCCGGAGGCACGGGAGTCGGGCTCCCTCTGTCCATTCTCCCGTTTCGCCCGCCGGCGAATAAGCGGATCGGTCGGGCGCGTCCGCCGGGCGGAATCTGCGGGGTCCGGTGGAGACGCCGCGAACGCCGCGAGCGCGGTGCCACAAGGGAAGCGTTCAAGTCGCCAGCAACGTAATGGACTCTCATGTCTGAGGCTCAGACCGTTCAGCTGTCGTACGACGACGGTGCACGAGCGGTCGAACTCGCGCGGGAGGCGGTGGAGTCGTTCGTTCGACACGGGCAACGCGAACAGCCCGGAAGCATGCGCGAGGCGTTCTACGCCCGCACCGGCGCTTTCGTTCGGCTCCAGTCGACTCGGGGGCGGGGCCGTCTCCGCGGTTGCGCCGGCGCGCGGGACACTTCCGACCAGCTCGGGCACGCCATCGTCGAGGCCGCCATCAAGGCCGCCTCGGGCGACTCCTGCGGCTCCGAGGTGGAGCCGAAGGAACTCGACAACATCACCGTCTCGGTGTTCGTCGTCTCGAACACCGTCCTCACCAACGATCCCGCTGAGGACCTCGAGATCGGCACCCACGGCGTCTCCGTCGACAGCGGTAACGCCCACGGCTGGCTCTATCCGACGGTCCCCGTCGAGAACGGCTGGTCGGCCGCGGAGTTCCTCTCGCGAACCTGCCGGAAGGCGAAGCTCTCGCCTACCGCCTGGCAGGAGGAAGACACGATGGTGACGCTCATCGAGGGCCAGGTGTTCCGAGAGCGCGCCGACGGCGGCGCGGTCGAGGAGCTGTAGGCCGACCCGCTCGCGCCGGGACATCGCTCGTCCCCGTCCCCGTCGTCTCGCAAACCATTCTTTCCCGCTCGACGCATCCCGCTGAGCCGCGGCGCCCTCTCACTCGTGGTCTGTCGCTCCCTCGCGTCTCGACCGCCGAGCGCAGATCGGCGCCCGCGCTCCGACGGTCCCGCGAACCGGTGGCTTTTTGATGTTTTAGGCTAGCCTAATCTCTATGACTCACACGGTCAACGCAGACGGTCGACCGCCCGAGGGCGGTGATCCGCGGTGACCGTCGAGACGCACGTCGACCGCGCCCGGGACCGGGTGGCGGCCGAACGCGACGCCACGGCGGACGAGCGACGAGCGTACGAGCGGTTCCGATCGGCTCTCGCCTCGATCCCGACCGCCTCGGCGCCGACCGGCGCCGGCGGCGGGGGCGCCGGTTTCGGGAACGGCACCGGCGGCGGGTCGGGACCGAGCGCCGGCGGCGTCCGCGCCATCGCCGGCGCGACGAACGCGGCGTCGACCGACGGCTGTCGCCGGGTCCGCGAGGCGTTCGCCGAGACGATGCGGCCCCACAGCGTGCCCGACGGTTCCGACGGCGAACCGCTGCTCGCGACCGTCCGCGAGGAACTGGGCGACGCCGTCGCGGTCGCGCTCTCGCCGAAGACGGACCACGATTTCACCCGCCCGGTCGCGTCGGCGATAGCGTCCGCCGTCGACGACCGGCTCGCGGAGCTCGCCGTGTTCGACCGGACCCTCGAACGCGAGGCGGCGTCGCTCCGGTCCGCCGGCGAGACGGTCCGTGAGACCACCGACTGGCTGTCGACCGCGGACGAGACGCCCCTCTCCGCGCTCGGGTTCGACGCCCTGCGTCGCCGCCACGAGGCGCTCGGCGAGCGGATCGAGGCCTGCGAGGCGCTACTGGCGGAGCGGCAGGCCGACCTCGATCGGACCGCCAGCCGCGGCGCCGCGGTCGGCGTCCGACAGCGATCGACCGTCGCGTACCTGTACGACGACTTCACGGTGTCGTACCCCGTCCTCTCGACCGTCGCGCGCCTCGTCGAGACGCTCCGCGAGTGCCGGCGGGCGGTCCGCGACCACCTCGTCCGGAGGGCGTAACCGTGTCCGACTCACCGCGCCGCGTCCGAGCCCGCGGCTGGGCGTGGGCCTGTCTCGGCCTGTTCGGCGACCCGGACGGCGCCGACTCGGGCGCCACCGGACCGGACGACGACGCGCCGGACGACTCCGGGTGACGCGCGGCCCGAGCCGGTCTCTCCGACCGCGCCCCGCCGTGCGACAAACTACTCGTTGTCCCCGTACCCCACCGCCTCCGCGTCCGCGAGCGCCCGCTCCGTCGACGCCGACAGGTCGAGGGCCTCGTCGGCGACGACCTCGCCGTCGCGGATCACGGGCTCCATGAGCGAGTCGGCGCCGTCCGGGCCAGAGCGCCCCGCGAGCCCGACCGCGTGGGCGCCGTCTTCGGTGCGGTAGACGGACTTCGCGCCCGAGAGTTTCCCGCGCTTGGCCGCCGGCTCGCCGTCGACGGCGACGAGGTCGAGCGCGAAGTCGACCGGGTCCGCGTTGGAGACGTACCCGCCGACGCCGAACCCGTCGGCGAGGTCGCGCAGGTCTCGGAGGTCCGCGGGGCCGAGCCCGCCGGAGACGTACACGTCCACGTCCCCGTGGCCCCGGGCCTCGAGTTCCCACTGGACCTCGCGGACGATGTGTCGGAAGTCGCCGCGCCGGGACCCGGTCGTGTCGAGCCGGACGCCGTCGAGGTCGTCGCCGAGCGTCTCGACCGCGCGGAGGACCTCGTCGACCTCGTCGGAGTAGGTGTCACACAGCGCGATCCGGGGCGCGTCCCCCGGCACGCCATCGTCGTAGGCGCGCCACGCGGCCTCCTGCTCGCCGCGGCCGAAGCAGATGGCGAGCGCGTGGGGCATCGTCCCGGACGCCTCGCGGCCGAGCAGCTCGCCGGCCGCGACGTGCGAGAACCCGTCGAAGCCGCCGACGAGCGCGGACCGCTCGACCACCGCGGCCATCGCTGGGTGGACGTGGCGCGCGCCGAACGAGAGCACCGAGGAGTCCGGCGCGGCGAGCCGACAGTCGAGCGCCGCCGTCGCCATCCCGGACGCGTGCGAGAGGAAGCCGAGCAGCGACGTCTCCAGCCGCGCGAACGCCGCGTACGGCCCCTCGATCCGCATCACCGGCCCGCCGTCGAACAGCCGCCCCTCCGGGATCGCGTCGACGTCGACGCCGCGGCCGGCCAGCAGCTCGACGGCGTCGCCGAGGCCGGCGAACAGCTCGAACTCCCCGTCCGGGAACTGGTCCGCGGTCACCTCGGCGACGACGCGCGGGTTCCGCCCCGCCGCCTCCAGCGCCGCCTCGGTCCGCTCGAAGTACGCGTCGGTCGCGCGGCCCTCCCGGATCGCGGCCGCGTCGACGATGTCGAACTCGCTCATGCTCGACGGTTCGGGCGCGGAGACGAAAAGCCACCGTGTCGCGGCGAGCGCGCGATGATCCCGGGCGGATCAGTTCACAGATCGGCAAGGCGGATGCCCTGACTCTTGAGGTCTGTCTCTTACCCACAAGTTCACCGAGTCCCAAACAAACGTTTCAGACGCTGTCGAACCATATCTATTCTCGAGAGATCGAGGAGGGGAGTGATTCGGGCGGTGATATCGGCAGTGGGGGGTTGTTGGATGTGGTAAACAAGATCAGCAAAATCGTCTCATAGAAGTGTTAAGTCTGCAGATATCGAGGCTTCGGTCGGATTCATTGACCGCAACAACGACTCGATTTGTGGGTAAGAGACAGCCCTTGAGGTCGGGGAGGAAGCCGACAGCAGATAGCACAAACCACGCCACGATGGTAGGCTGACTCCCAATCCTGTAAATAACATCAGCCATATGTGTGAAACACAGTGGAATACCGTCGCACCGCCGTCATTAAGCTCGACACTCCCGAAGGGGCCGACTCGCTCCTCCAAGAGACGGTCGAGCAGTTCAAACACTGCGCCAACACCGCGAGCGACTGGTGCTGGCACGGCAACGACGGGTACCACGTCACCTCAAAAAAGCCGAACGTGCTCTCTACGACAAGCTCCGTGACGAAACGGACCTCACCGCAAATCTCGTCCAGAAAGGGATTCGCAGAGCGGTCGAAGCCGTCAAAAGCGGCGTCGAACGGCTCAAACGTGAAGAAAGCACGTCGCAACCGTACTTCTCGGCAGACAGCGCGGTGTACGACAAACGAAGTGCAACGTTCCACCGCGACCACGTATCCTTATCGACCGTTGACGGGCGTGTTGAGTGCGACTACATCCTTCCCGACAGCTCTGAGACGCCGCCAACGAAGTACGTCTCGGACGGGGACTTCGAGTTTCGGATGGCGCACTTACAGTACCGCGACGGTGACTGGTATCTCCACGCCTCGATGCGAAAGGTCGAAGCAGACGAGGGATCGTCCGAATCTGAGTCCAAGCACAGAACAGTCCTTGGTGTGGATTTGGGCGTGAACAACCTCGCCGTTGCTTCAACCGGGCGATTCTGGTCGGCAGACAAGTTCAACCACTGGCGTCGAGAATACGAAAACCGTCGTGGATCACTCCAGCAATGTGGTTCCCGTTATGCCCACGAGAATATCGAATCAGTCGGGCAGAAAGAGGACGGGCGATTCGAGACACACTTACACACTGTGGCGAACGAGATCATCGAGGAGGCCATCAAGAGCGGCTGCTCGCACATCGTGTTCGAGGACTTGACCCACATTCGGGAGAATATTCCCGAGGCGGCGTGGCAACACGTCTGGGCGTTTCGACGCCTCTACGAGTACGTCGAATACAAGTCCGAAGAACATGGCATCGAAGTCGTACAAGTTGACCCGCGTAACACGTCAAAGCGGTGCTCGACGTGTGGGTTTACCCACGACGACAACCGCGACGGCGAGTCGTTCGAGTGTCAGAAGTGTGGGTACGAGAATCACGCAGACTACAACGCTGCGAAGAACATTGGTTTACAGTATCTCCGTCGTCGGCAAAATGCAGACGATGGAGGCGCACCCGTAGATGTGCGCTTGAATCGCGGGGCGCTGAACGTGAGCGGGAAGTACGTTTCCCCTGCCTCTGCTGAGGCATAGAACGGGAGTCCACGCGAAAGCCTCGGGGCTTGACCCCGAGGCGATTTACGTGGATCGCCGTGTGAACAGCCCGAGCGCCGCCATAACGGAGACGAGCGTCGCCGCGACCCCGAATCCGGGAGTGCTGCCGGCGGTGTCGCTACTCTCGTTCCCGTCGTCGCTCTCGTTCGCCCTGTCGGCGCCGTCAGTTCCGTCTCCGCTCTCGTTCCCGTCGTCGCTCTCGTTCGCCCTGTCGCCGCTCTCGTTCCCGTCGTCGCTCCCGTTCGCCCCGTCGGCGCCGTCAGTTCCGTCGCTCACGTCGCCGTCGTCGCCGCTGTCGCTCCCGCCGTCACCGCCGTCGGCCCCGTCGCCCGCGTCCGGGAGCGCGAGGTCGGCGTCCGGCCGGAGTTCGAGGACGCCCGCCGGCGAGGGCGCGTGGGTGATCGTCACGCTCGTCCCGTCACGCTCGACGCCGTACGCGCCGGGGAAGTCGCTCTCCTCGCCGATCTCGTACACGGTCCCCTCGGCGTAGTCGCCGTCGCCGTGCGCGGTCAGCATCCGCACGTAGGCGTCGCGGAACGCCGCGGCGTCGCCCTCGGTTTGCCACTCGGTCGCCCAGACGTAGCCGTCACGCTCGCCGTTCCGGTAGGGGTACAGCTCGTCGCCGGCCCACCCCTCGGTCACGGGGTGCGCGTAGTTGTACAGTCCCCGGGTTTGGAGCTCCGCGTCGGTCCGGAAGTGGACGTTGTAGTTCTCCGCGGGGGACCGGTCCGGCTCGAGCACCGAATACTCGTATCCGCCGTCGAACCGCACCCCGGCGCTCTGGTACCAGAACATCACGAACATCGACGCCTCGCCCGCTGTCTCCGCGCCGTCGACCCCCTGGTCCGCGTACGTCTCCCACCCGCCGGTCGCGGCGTCCTCGAAGCTCACGCTGCGCTCCTCGTAGTCGGGGTCCCGGTGGATGACCTCCGCCGTCGACGCCGGCGGGTCGTTCATCGTCTCGTTGACGGCGGCCCAGCCCCCCTCGTCGCGCAGCTCGCGGACGTACAGCGCGCCGTCGCCGTACGGCTGGAGGACGGTCTGGAGAATGCCGAAGTTGAAGTCGGGCACGTCGCCGCCGCCCCCGCCGCTCTCGGGCGGCTCGGCGCAGGTCCAGTTGTCGGCGCAGCGGGCGGCGTACCGCTCCTCGACGTGGACCGCCTCCCCCTCGACGATCCCGTCGACCGCGAGGTCGCCGTCCTGCGTCGCGCCGACGTAGCGCGGGTCGGTGAGGTCGTGGTACTGGTCTTGCATCGCGTGGAGGAGCTCGTGCGCCAGCGTGGAGGGGTCGATATCCGGCGACTCCCCGTCGGGGACGACGATGACGATCTGGTCCGCCGTCGGCGAGTAGAAGCCAGAGACCGCGCCGCCGAACACCGAGTCGATCTCGCTGTTGGCGTTCGCGTCGTCGCCGACGACGAACAGCGCCTCCCACACCTGGTCGTTCCAGCGCCGGAACGCCTCGGAGCCGTTCCCGCTCGCCGTGTCGTTGAGGTACTCGCTCCGGGAGACCGTCTCGACCGGCACGTCCTCCCGGAATGGGCGCTGACGGACGTGTTCGACGCGCGCCATCGTCAGGTCCGTCAGCGCCGCCAACTGCGTCTCGTTGAGTCCGTCGGTCTCCGCGAAGTCGACCGACTCCTCGTAGTGGGTCCCGTTCCAACAGCCCACCAGTTCGGTGCCGTCACCAGGACCGCACTCCTCGGCCGACGCGGAGGGCACGGCGTCGGACGTCACGGGGCCGTTCCCGGCCGACTCGGCGGGGACCGCGCCGGCGTCGGGGGCGGCGGCGACGCCGGCGGTGAAGGCGACACACAGGACGGCGACCGCGGCAACGATCGCGGCCGCGGTCGAGGGGCTGAGAACCCGTCGCATACGAGATTTATCGGCCGCCCCGGTAAGTAGTTTGTCGGTTCCTTCGGCGCCGCGGCCGGCGGATTTTTTCCTGCCGTGTCGGCGGATCGCCGCGCGGACCTCGCGGAACGGACGACGGTTTTTGCCCCCTGCGCGCTAACCGCCGGTATGGCGTTCGATCCGACAGCAACCGCGGTGGTCGTCGTCGACATGCAAAACGGGTTCTGTCACCCCGACGGGAGCCTCTACGCCGAGCCGAGCGAGGCGGCGGTCGAGCCGGTGACGGCGCTCGTCGACCGCGCCCGGGAGGCCGGTGCGAGCGTGGTCTACACCCGCGACGTCCACCCGCCCGAGCAGTTCGACGAGACCCACTACTACGACGAGTTCGACCGGTGGGGCGAACACGTCGTCGAGGGGTCGTGGGACGCCGAACTCGTCGCCGACCTCGACGTGCGCGACGACGACCACGTCGTCGAGAAGCACACCTACGACGCCTTCTACCGGACGGACTTGGAGGGGTACCTCGACGCGCACGGCATCGACGACCTGCTGATCTGCGGCACGCTCGCGAACGTCTGCGTCCTCCACACGGCCGGGAGCGCGGGCCTCCGAGACTACCGCCCGGTCGTCGTCGAGGACGCGCTCGGCTACATCACCGAGGACCACCGCGAGTACGCGGTCGACCACGCCGAGTGGCTGTTCGGCGAGACGGCGACCCGCGACGAGGTCGCCTTCGCCGCCGAGTAACCGGCGGCGAGCGTTCCGGATGTCGAACGTTCCGGATTTCCGCAATTATCGCGCGCGGAAATCGGCGTGTAATCCTTTTCACCGCTCGCCGAAACCGCAGGGTATGGACATCTCTCGACGGGGCGTGCTCGGCGGCCTCGGCGCGGTCTGTGCGGTCGGCGCCGTCGGCTTCGCGGGCGCGACGGCGGTGACGGACGGCGAGGCGGCCGGCGGCATCGGCGGCGACGGTCCGGGACCGACGGGCGGCGCGTCCGCCGACGGAGGGGGCGGGTCCGGTCCCTCGTCGGCCGGCGTCGATCCCGACGCGCCGTTCGTCGCGCGGGTGACCGGCGACGACGGGACCGACGCGCTGCTGTTCGACGCGAGCGACCTCGACCGCGTCAAGGGCGTCTTCTCCCAAGACGGCGAGTACCTCGTCCAGGTCGTGCTCTCCGAGGCGGGGATCGAGTCGTTCCGGAGCCGCCTCGACGAGGCGGGGGCGACCGACGACCCGGCGGCGTTCGTGGTGTCGATGACGCTCGACGGGACCGAGGTGCGGCGCGTCGAACTCGACGGGGAGACGGTGGGGGCGCTCACCGGCTCCGAGTGGGGGGGCGTGTTAACCCTCCCGTTCGGCGAGGAGACGGTCGCTCGCTCGGTGTACGACCGACTGGCGGACGAGTAACTCGCTTCCGGGGCGCCCTCGACGACTGACTGGTCAGGTATCTCGACGCGGTGAACGGTGGATAGGGTTTTGCCTCTCGACCGCGTGTGTCCGCCGTGAGCGATGCCCCCGCGGACGACGGCGGTCGCCCGTGTCCGGTCTGCGAGACCCCGATGTACCACCGGCACTGTAAGTACGTCTGTCCGGCGCACGGCGTCGTCTACGACTGTAGCGACACGTTCTACTGAGCCGTCGGTCGCGCCGCGCGCCGCGTCGATCGCCGGCACGGCCGGGGTCGATCGGCACCCGAACTGTGTCGTGCGAACTGTTATGTTCTTGGAGGCCGACCTTTCTTTTATGATGGGCGACCCGTACATGACCCTCCTTGCCGACCCACCGAGGTCAGCATGGTAGAGCAAAAGCAGGTTGCCCGGAGCAAGCGGATCCAGCGCCGCACCGGGAAGACCTTCCACGTCGCCACCCGGCTACTGCCGCAGCGGATTCGTCACCCGACGTACGTGCTGTACGGATTCTTCCGGATCGCCGACGAGGTCGTCGACGCCGAAGACACGGCGCCGCCCGCCGAGCAGCGGGCCGAACTCGACCGGCTCCGGGCGGCCGCGCTCGGCGAGGAGCCGACCGACGACCCCGTGTTGGAGGCGTTCTCCGAGGTGCGCGAGCGGAACGGCATCGCCGACGCGGACGTTCACTCGTTCGTGGACGCGATGGAGAGCGACATCGACACCGACCGCTACGAAACCTACGCGGACCTAGAGGCGTACATGGACGGCTCCGCCGCCGCCGTCGGGCGGATGATGACGTCGATCATGGACCTCGATCCGGAGGAGGAGGCCGAGGCGCTCCCGCACGCCACGAAGCTCGGCGAGGCGTTCCAGATGACGAACTTCCTCCGGGACGTCCGCGAGGACGTCGTCGAGCGCGACCGGATCTACCTCCCCCTAGAGACCCTGCGGCGCCACGGCGTGAGCGAGCAGCAGATCCTCGACTTGGAGTTCGACGAGGATGTCGCGGCTGCGATCCGCGAGGAGATGGCCCGCACGGAGCGCCTCTACGAGGAGGGCGTCGCGGGGATCAAGTACCTCCCCGAGGACTGCCAGCTCGCGGTGCTGCTCGCGGCGGTGCTGTACGTCGACCACCACCGCCTCATCCGGAACCTCGGGTACGACACCGTCTCGACGACCCCGGAGCTGTCGCTCACCCGGAAGCTGTCGCTGCTGGTCCGCACCCGCTGGAAGTGGCAGTGGAACCGCGACCCCGAGGCGGTGTTCTACGACATGTGTACCGATTTCGACCCCAGCCGCGAGTCCCACGGCCACGGACCCCACGGCACGGGCGTTCCCCAGACGGACTGAACGCCCGTGGACCGCTCCCGGTTCGTCGCCCTCGCGTTCGCCGCGTTCGGTCTCGTGTTCGTCTCCTTCCTCATCCGCGGCACGACCCGACTGGTGGCGCCCTACGGGGTCGCCGTCGCCGCGTCGGCGCCCGTCCTCTTCGCGGCGGCCGGGCTGCTCGCCGGTCTCGTCGTCCTCGCCCTCCTCGATCTGACGGGTATCCGCCCGCTAACGTGAGCGGCGACGGCCCGCCTCGTCCGGTCGGCCGTGGCACCGCCAGCGCCGCCCGAGTCGGAACGCCCTTGCCGCGCCGACCCCCACGAAGCGTATGGACGTACGAACCGTCGCGGACCTCTCGCCGGTCGAGCGCCGCGCCTTCTTCGAGCGCGACGCCGGCGTCGAGGGGGTCCGCGAAGACGTGCGGGAGATCGTCGAGCGGGTCCGCGAGGAGGGCGACGTCGCGGTCCGCGAGTTCGCCGAGGAGTTCGACGGGGTCGCCGTCGGCAACATCGACGTGACGGACGACGCGGCGCGGGCGCACGACGAGCTGGCCGACGCGGACGACCCGGTCCTCGACGCCGTCCGCGAGGCCGCGGCGAACGTCCGCGAGTTCCACGAGCGGCAGCGCCCGGAGGACTGGCGCGACGACTTCGGCGGCCGGGAGCTGGGGCGGCGGTTCCGTCCGATCGACCGGGTCGGCGTGTACGTGCCCGGCGGCGCGGCCGCGTACCCCTCCAGCGCGCTGATGGGGATCATCCCCGCGGTCGTCGCCGGCGTCGACCACGTCGCGGTCGCCACGCCGCCGGCGGCGGATCTGAACCCGGTCACCCTCGCGGCGATCCACGAGGCGGGGGCCGACGCGGTGTACCAGGTCGGCGGCGCGCAGGCTGTCGCCGCGCTCGCCTACGGCACGGAGACGGTGACGCGGGTCCAGAAGATTGTGGGCCCCGGGAACAAGTGGGTCACGGCCGCGAAGTCGATCGTCCAAGGCGACGCCGAAATCGACTTCCTCGCCGGCCCGAGCGAGGTGCTTGTCCTCGCGGACGAGACGGCGGACCCCGCCCTCGTGGCGGCCGACCTCGTCGCGCAGGCCGAACACGACCCGAACGCCTCCGTGGTCGCGGTCACGGACGACGCCGACCTCGCCGCGGCGGTCGCTGACGCGGTCGAGGCGCAGGCGGCCGAGCGTGAGCGCGAGGAGACGATCCGGGCCGCGCTCGACAACGAGGCCTCCGGCGTGCTCCACGCGCGGTCGATGCCCGAGGCCGTGCTGTTCGCCGAGGAGTACGCCGCCGAACACCTCTCGATCGTGGCCGACGACGACGAGGCGCTTCTCGACCGGATCACCAACGCCGGCTCCGTCTTCCTCGGCCCGCACTCGCCGGTCGCCGCGGGCGACTACGCGGCCGGGACGAACCACGTGCTGCCGACGAACGGCGGCGCGAAGCGCTACGGTGGGCTCTCCGTGGACACGTTCCTCCGGTCGTCGACGGTCCAGCGCCTCGACCGCGACGCACTCGATGACCTCTCGGAGACGATCACCTCCCTCGCCGAGGCGGAGGGGTTGGAGGCGCACGCGGAGAGCGTCCGGAAGCGGTTCCAGTGACTCGCCGTCCCGTCGCCTCCCCGCTCCCCGGCCCCGCCTGACCCGGAGAGGATGCCCCGCCTCCGGAGCGGTATATACCGTCATAGATCGATCCGAACGGGTACGGAGCGGCCCGTCCCCTCATGGTGTGTTCTGGCCCACCACGGAGCAGTCTAGACGGCCATATTCGGCTCATAGCAGGCTTCTTCGCCTTGAAAACACGTTTCCAATCCGTAATGGTGGAAGACATAACTCAACGGCGGGAATCGAGTTCACGGCGTAAGTTCATCCTGGCCGGCGGGGCGGTCGGGATCGCCGGTCTGGCAGGCTGTTCCGGCGGGAGCGGAGACGGCGAGGCCGGCGCGGGCCTCGATTCGGGCAGCGAGGACGGCGACGGCGGCGACGGCGGATCAAGCGACCCGATGCTCGCGGACGCCTCGGAGTTCGATCCCGCCGAGCCCGGCTGGGAGGAGAACAACTACCTGATGACGGCGGTCTCGGAGAACGACTACTTTCAGGGGAGCCAGACGGACCTGGAGAACATGCGGAACCAGGACGTCGACGAGATCGCTCACGGCGAGCCGCCGCGGGATCTGCCCGACGACGAGAGCGAATGGGTCGATCCCGACCCGCTCATCTTCGTGGACAAGCCCGGTGAGTCCGGCCAGTCGCAGTACCAGGATACCATCCAGCCGTTGCTGGACCGGCTCGAGGAGACGACGGGCCGGACGGTCGAGTGGCAGCCAGTCGACTCCAACGCGGCGACGGTCGAGTCGTTCCGGGCGGGGCGCGGACATCTGGGCGATATCTCGACCGGGACGTCCGCCTTCGGGGTCAACCTCGGCGGCGTCGTTCCGTTCGCGGTCCCGAGAAGTCCCTCCGGACAGTTCGGCTACCGGCTGCTGGCGATCACCCGCGACGACGAGCATGACATCCAGTCCGTCAACGACTTCGCGCGCGACGATGTCACAGTCACGCACTCCGAGCCGGCGTCGAACTCCGGCAACCAGGCGCCGTCGGCGCTGTTCGACCAGTTTTTCGACGTGACGGCCGGAGAGGACTACGAGAGGGAGTTCTCGGGCGGCCACGACCAGACCGCCCGCGGCATCGCGGCCGGCGACTACGACGCCGGGCCGATCTGTAGCACCTGCGTCGACGACCTCGTCCAGTCGACGGAGGACATCGACTACGACGACTTCAAAGTGGTCTGGGCGAGCAACCCGTTCCCGCCGGGTCCGATGGTCCACCGCTACGACCTTCACCCGGACATCGTCGAAGGGATCAAGGAGGCGACCATCGGGACCGACTGGACGGACACCGAGTACGCCGAAAACACCGGTGAGGCCGAGTACGTCGAAATCGACTACAAGAAGGTGTTCAACGACATCCTGATCATCCAGCGGTACAACGGCGTCGAGTACGAGAGCGGGAACCTGTAACGATGCTCGAAACGGAGAAGCTCGGAAAGACGTACCCGACCGGCGACGAGGCGCTCAGCGACGTCTCCGTGCGGATCGACGGCCGCGAGGTCGTGGCGATGATCGGCCCGAGCGGGGCCGGCAAGAGCACGTTCGTCCGATGTGTCAACCGGCTAGTCGAGCCGACGGCGGGAAGTATTCGCCTCGACGACACGGAGCTGACGGCGCTGGACGACGACGGGCTGCGGAACGCGCGCCGGAACATCGGCATGGTGTTCCAGGAGTACAACCTCGTCGAACGGCTCACCGTGATGGAGAACGTGCTCTCCGGGCGGCTCGGCTACGTCTCGAACTGGGCGGCGCTCCGGCGGAACTTCCCGCCGGACGATGTCGAGCGCGCCTACGAGCTGCTGGACCTCGTCGGACTCAACGGCATGGAGAACAAGCGGGTCGACGAGCTCTCGGGCGGGCAGCGCCAGCGCGTCGGCATCGCGAGGGCGGTCGTCCAGGAGCCGAAGATTCTGCTGGCCGACGAGCCGACCTCCAGCCTCGACCCCGAGACCTCCCGCGACGTAATGGAGCTGCTCACCGACATCGCCGAGGACCGCGACGTGCCCGTGCTGATCAACATCCACGAGGTTGACCTCGCGGAGGCGTACGCGGACCGAATCCTCGGGCTTCACGCCGGCGAACTCGTCTTCGACGGGCCGGCGAGCGACCTCACCGACGAGTCGAAGGGCGTCATCTACCGGGGGGAGGAGCCGCCGGAGTCGGCCGTGACCGACCCGGACTGGCTGTCGGGGGCGAACGATGACTCGGGTTCGAACGGTGAGTCGAGCGCGCGGAACGGGCAGGATGCCGGTTCCGACCGCCTGCCCGCGGAGGACTGACCCGTGGCGACCGAGTCGTCCTCGCCGGCCGGGTCGGCGGGCGCGGCGGACAGACGGACGTGGCGACGGCCGACCGCGTTCCGGAACCGGTACACAAAGTGGGCAGTGTACGGGGCCGTCCTCGCGCTCGTCGTCTGGTCGGTGGCGAGCCTACAGATCACCCTCGGGCGGTTCCTCTCGGGACTCGGCTACGGCTACGAGCTGATCGACTCGATGCTGCCGCCCGAGACCGGCAGCGAATACACGCTCAGGCTGTTTGACCGCATGATCGAGACGATCGCGATGGCGATGGTCGCGACCGTCGCCGGGATCGCGATCAGCCTGCCGGTCGCGTTCGGAGCGGCCGAGAACATTTCACCGAAGCCGACCTACTACCTCAGTCGCGGTATCATCAGCGCCACGCGTGCCATCGACGGACTGATCGTCGCGATCGTCGCCGTCATCGCGCTCGGGTTCGGCCCGCTCGCGGGGATCGTCGCGATCAGTTTCAAAACGATCGGCTTCTTTTCGAAGCTGTTCGCCGAGGACTTGGAGGATATCGACATGGGTGGCGTCGAGGCAGTCCGGGCGACCGGCGCCTCTCGGTTCCAGAGCCTCGTCTACGGGGTCGTCCCGCAGGTCGTTCCGCGCTTCGCCGGGCTCGCCGTGTACCGCTGGGACATCAACATCCGGTCGTCGACGATCGTTGGGATCGTCGGCGCCGGCGGGATCGGCGTCCTCCTCCAGCGGGCCTACCAACGGTACGAGTACGACTACGTGGCGGCAATTCTCATCGCGATCATCGCGGTGGTCCTCGTCGCCGAGTTCGTGAGCGCCGTCGTCAGACGGAGGGTCCAGTGATGGCGGGCGCCACGCGCGAGTGGAGCCGGTTCGACGCGCGAGAGCGGCTCTTCCGGATCGGCGGTGCGCTCGTCGCCGTCGCCGTCGTGGTCGGCTCGTGGGAGTGGCTCGACATGAGCCTCCAGTACGTGACCACCGCGCCGGCGCAGGTCGGTGACCTCTTCGGGCGGATGGTCCCGCCGGACTGGGGCTACCTGCCGAACGCGGTCGGCCCGCTCGCCGAAACAATACAGATCGCCGTCGTCGGGACGATCGCGGCGGTGATGATGGCGGCCCCGGTCGCGTACATCTCCGCCGAGAACACGACGCCGAACCGGGCGACGTACGCGCTCGGGAAGCTCATCGTCACGGTCTCGCGGTCGGTCCACACGATCGTCTGGGCGCTGCTGTTCGTCGTGATGCTCGGGCCGGGCGCGCTCGCGGGCACCGTCGCGACCGCGGTCCGGTCGATCGGGTTCCTGGCGAAGCTCCTCGGCGAGGAGATCGAGGAGATCGACTTCGGGCAGGTGGAGGGGGTCCGGGCGACCGGCGCGAGTCCAGCCCAGCTGCTGATCTACGGGATCGTCCCGCAGATCAAGCCGGCCTTGGTCGGGCTCAGCGTGTACCGGTGGGACATCAACGTCCGCGCGGCGACGATCCTCGGGTTCGTCGGCGCCGGGGGGATCGGCGTCCAGCTGTTCGAGGCGATCGACTCGTTCGCGTGGCGGACGGTGTCGGCGCTGCTGATCGCCATCCTCGGCGTCGTGCTGGTGAGTGAAGGCGTGTCGGCGTACGCTCGACGGAAAGTGCGCTGATGCCGACCGCGAGGCGGAGCGACACGCGAACCGACGACAAAACGGAACCACACATGACAGCGATTCACGATACAGACGACCGGAACGACCGAGCGACCGACGGAGTCGTCCTCTTCGACATGGACGGCGTGATTCTCGACGGCTGGGGGACCGACGACGTCGTTCACAGCCGCGCGCTTGACGACGTGCTGGAGGAACGGGACCTGCGGGTGACCGGGGACCTCCGGCGTCCGCTTGAGACGCACGCGTACGACGACGACTTCCGAGGCGCCTGCGAGGAGTTAGGCGTCGATCCCGCGGCCCTGTTCCGGGCCCGCGAGGAGTGCGGCGCGAAGCGGTCCGTCGCCCGGCTCGCGGCCGGGACGAGACGGCTCTGCCCCGATGTCGACGCGATCGGCGAGATCGCCGAGCGCGTCCCCGTCGGGCTCGTGAGCAACAACTACCACCCGACCGTGGAGTTCGTCGTCGACCACTTCCGGCTCGACGCGTTCTCGTTCGCCCGCGGCCGCGACCTCGGTCCGGAGGGGTTCCGCCGCCGCAAGCCGGACCCGCACTACCTGAACGAGGCGCTCGACGCGCTCGACGCGAGCGCGGGGCTCTACGTCGGCGACCGCGCCACCGACGTGATCGCCGCCGAACGGGCCGGACTCGACGGCGTGTTCCTCAGGCGCGAGCACAACGCCGCCCTCGATCTCGATGTTGAGCCGACCGCGGAGATCGACACCCTCCGCGACCTCGTCGGCCTCGTCGAGACGACGCCGTGACCTGGTGAGCGACGCGTCCCCCGCAGAAACGGTTATCTTGCGGAGCCGCCTCGGGACGGTATGTTTCCGTCGCCGCTGACGCTGTTTGAGGGATTCTCCGCGCTGGAGGCGACGGTGGCGGTCCTCGTCGTCTCGGTCGCCGGCGCCTTGGCCATGGAGTTCGTCGTCCTCCGGGTCGCCCGCCGCTACGTCTCCCACACGGACACCGGCTACGACGACATCGTCCTCTCGTCGCTCCGCGCCCCGCTCGTCGTCACCGCCGCGCTCGCGGGAGTGTACGTGCTCACGCAGGTGCCGTCGGTCCGGACGTCGGTGCTCGTCGAGCCGCGGCTGCTCGACGCGGTGTTCGGGCTGCCGTCGCTGTCGGTGATCGTCCTCGTCTGGGCGTACGCGGCCAACGGCGTCGTGAACCGGCTCGTCGCCGCGGTCAACGCCGAGGGCGGCCGGTTCGACTTCGCGCCCGTCTTCTCGAACGTCTGGACGCTCGCGGTGCTGGTCGGGAGCGCCGGGACCCTGCTGTGGCTGTGGGGCATCGAGATCACGCCCCTGCTCGGTGCGGCGGGCGTCGCCGGCATCGCGGTCGGCTTCGCCGCGAAGGACACCGTCGCGAACTTCTTCGGCGGGATCGCGCTGTACTTCGACGACACCTACAAGATCGGCGACTACATCGTCTTGGACGACGGCACGGCGGGCACCGTGATCAAGGTCGGCGTGCGCTCGACGACGCTGCTCACCCGCGACGAGGTGTTGGTGACGGTGCCGAACGCGGCGCTCAACGCCTCGAAGGTGACGAACGAGTCTGCGCCCCGGCGCCGCCGCCGCGTCCGGGTCCCGATCGGCGTCGCCTACGGGACGGACGTGGACGCCTTCGAGGCGCTCGCGATGGATGTCGTGGGAGCCGAGCCGCTGGTCCTCGACTCCCCGAAGCCACGGGCGCGGTTCCGGTCGTTCGGCGACTCGTCGCTCCAGTACGAGATCCTCTGTTGGGTGAACGGGCCCACCCGTCGCCGCCGCGCGCAACACGAACTCAACCGGGCGCTGTACGTGGCGCTCGGCGACGCGGGCATCGAGATCCCGTACCCGAAACGCGACGTGACGGTCAGCGGGGCCGTCGGACCCGCGGCGGCCGCTCGCGACGGCGCGCCCGATCCCGAGCAGGAGCCGAACACTGACGCGGATCCGAGCGCGGACGCGGAATCGAGCGCCGACGCAGCGACCTGACCGGTCGCTCCCGCCGGCAGGGTTTTGAGTGTCGACGCCGAACGCGTTCGCATGAGTACCGAACCGGCCGACACCGGGACCGAGGGGAACGACCCGGCGATCGAGGTGACGCCGGACGCCGCCGAGGAGGCGCTCTCGCTCTTGGAGGGCGAGGGACTCGACACCGACATCGCCGGACTGCGACTGTTCGTCCAGCAGGGCGGCTGCGCGGGGCTGTCCTACGGGATGCGCTTCGACACCGAGCCGGAGGAAGACGACCTCGTCGTGGAACACCACGACCTCCGGGTGTTCGTCGATCCCGCGAGCAAGAACTACATCGGCGGGAGCACGCTCGACTACGAACACGGGCTTCAGGCGGCCGGCTTCGAGGTCGAGAACCCGAACGTCGTCTCCGAGTGCGGCTGCGGCGAGTCGTTCCGCACGTAGCGGTTCCCCGCCGTCACCGGGGCGGTTCCGGCCTCCGCTTCGTTTCCGTTTTCCCCCGACCGTCGAGTCCGCCGCTTAAGTCGCTCCGCCGGGTAGCGAGAGGTATGACGCTGGAAGCGACGACGACACCGGACGGGGAACGCGTGTACACCGACCGGTCGCGCACGGAGCGCGGCGCGGACGGCCCCTTCTACCTCGTGTTCGCGGACGAGGCGGGGGAGTCCCGCTGGGGGTTCCGCTGCGGCAACTGCGGGTCGTTCGACACCGCGATGGACACGATGGGCCGGATCCAGTGTACCGAGTGCGGAAACCTCCGGAAGCCGGACGAGTGGGACGCGGCCCACGAGTGAGCCTCCGGCGATGGGACTCGCTCGCGGCTCTCCGCGGCGTTCCCGGCCGCCCAGCCGGTTCTCTCTGTCCGAAATCGTGAGAAAGTTTATCACGGATGGTGCCGAACTTCGAGGTAGATGGCCACTGTGAGCATCCCCCCGACGACCGAGGCCAGAGACGTCTTCCGCGAACTGGGTTACACCGTCTCCGAGGGCGGACGCGAGTTCGTCGCGGAGCGCAAGTGGCGGCGCGTCCTCGTGACGGTGCTGTGTCTGGACGACGACGACCTCGACCCGTATCTCGAAAACGGGGGCGACACACCGCGACTCCGGTGTTTCGTCACGTGGCGCGACCGCGCGGCCGACCTCCAAGAGCGGCTCGTCGCCTCGAAACCTCCCTACGACTGGGCGGTCATCGGCATCGACCACGACGGCGAGGACTTCGCGGTGATGGAAGGCGCGCCCGGAAGTCCGTAGGGGTCCTCCAGCCACGGGCCCGTCCCGCGACGCCTATTTTTATCCCCCCGTGCGTCCTACCAGCACGTGACATGGTTTTCAAGAAAATCACGCTGATCGGGACGAGCGAGGAGAGCTTCGACGCCGCGGCCGACGACGCCATCGACCGCGCCGAGGACACGCTGGACAACGTCTACTGGGTCGAGGTCGAGGAGTTCGGCGTCGAGTTGGACAGCGCGGCCGACCGCGAGTATCAGGCGGAAGTCGAGGTCGCGTTCGAACTGGAGGGATAAGCGGTAGGCGGTTTTTTGATTCGCTCGTAGCTCCGAGCGGCGGTGTCGCCCGATTATAGATTGGTCTCGACGGATCGCCGTCGAACACCACCGAAGCCCCAGCTGCGAGGGCTCGCTGCGATCGCTGCGCGCCTCCGTCGGCCACTCCGTCCCCTCCCTCGGTGCTTACGTCGCGCGCCGTCGCGGCTGCCCCTTCGAGTCCCGCCCGCCCACACCACAAC